>NZ_JBHWZJ010000107.1:0-20456 GCF_042728415.1 Streptomyces sp. NPDC060198
CACCCCCCCCCCCCCTAAAAAAACACACCCACTAGCGTGGGCCCCTACTTTTGTTTATAAGACACTGGTCTCCGGCCCCTGCTGCGTGGCTTCCGTGACGGAAGCCACGTCACTCCGTCTTGATCGCCGTCAGCATGTTCAGCCGTGCGGCGCTGCGGGCCGGCCAGAGCGAGGCGAGGACGCCCACCAGGGCGGCCAGCACCAGGAAGATCCCGATGCGGCCCCACGGGACGACCAGCACGTACTGGGGGATCGCGGCGGCGATCGTACGGCCGATCGCCCAGGCAAGGAACGTCCCCAGGAGCACGCCGACCACCGCGCCGAAGAGCGAGATCACCACGGCCTCCAGCCGGATCATGCGCTTGACCCGGCCGCGGTCCAGACCGATCGCCCGCAGCATCCCGATCTCCTGCTTACGCTCGAAGACCGACATCGCCAGGGTGTTGACCACCCCGAGGACCGCGATGAGCAGCGCCATCGCCAGCAGCCCGTACATGATGTTCAGCGCCAGGTTCACGAAGCCGCCGAACATGTCCCGGATGTCCTGCCGGTCGCTCACGCTCATCGCCGGGTTGTCGCCCAGCGCGTCCACGATGGCCCGCTCGTTGGCGTCGGAGGCGCCGCCTTCCGTCGTCAGCCAGATCTCGCGGATGTCGGCGACCTCGGTGTGGGCGTTCGCGAGGTCCTCCGGGAGCAGGACGGGGGAGAGGAACTCGTTGGCCTCGTAGACCGCCCCGATCGTCGCCTCGCCCTTCTTCTCGTCCGCGAAGGTCACCGGCAGGGTGTCACCGGTCTTCCAGTGGTTCTTCCGCGCGGTGTCGGAGTCCACCGCGATCCGGCCGTCGGCGAGCGAGTCCAGCGAGCCGGAGACCGTCCTGAGCGCGAAGAGCTTCTCCACGTCGCCCGGGGTGACACCGGACGCCGCGTGGTGCCTGCCGCCGACCGTCAGCCAGTCCGCCTGCTGCGGGGAGACCGCGGTGACGCCGTCCGCCTTCCGCAGCGCGGTGAGGGCGGACGCGTCCAGCGCGTCCCCGCTCGCCATCGAGACCAGGTAGTCGGCCTTGATGTTGTCCGTCGTCATCCGGTCGACCGCCTGCCCGAGGGTGACGCCCAGCACCGAGATGCCGGTGACCAGGGTCAGACCGATCGCCAGGGCCGAGGCGGTGGCGCCGGTACGGCGCGGGTTGCGCACCGCGTTCTGCGCGGCCAGCTTCCCGGACACTCCGAACACCCTGGTCAGCAGCGGGCGGACGAGCGCGATCGCCGGCCGCGACAGCAGCGGGATCAGCACGATGATCCCGATCAGCGCCAGGAAGGCGCCGGCCGCGATCAGCTTCCGGCCGTTCCCGTCCGCCGAAGCGGCGCCGCCGACGATCCCGGCCGCGCCCAGCAGGGTGAGGGCACCGCCGATCGAGTTCCGGACGACCAGCGAACGGGTGCTCGCCACCGCGTGCACACTGCTCATGGCGGCCACCGGCGCGATCTTCGCGGCCCGGCGGGCGGGCAGATAGGCGGCGAGGACCGTGATCACGACACCCACCGCGAACGCGGCGAGCACCGTGCCCGGGGCGATCACCAGCGGACCCGCCGGGATCTTCCCGCCGATCACGCTCATCGCCGACCGCAGCCCGGCCGCGAGGCCGACGCCCAGCGCGAAGCCGATCGCCGACGCGATGAGGCCCACCAGGGCCGCCTCCATCAGCACCGACCGCTTGACCTGCCGGCGGGAGGCACCGACGGCACGCATCAGGGCCAGCTCCCTGGTGCGCTGGGCGATCAGCATGCTGAAGGTGTTGGCGATCAGGAAGACGCCCACGAAGAGCGCGATCCCGGCGAAGACCAGCAGGATCGTGTCGAGATTGCCCAGCCCGTCCTCGATCTGCTGCGCCTGCTCGTCGGCGAGCGCCTGCCCGGTACGGGCCTCCGCGCCCTCCGGCAGCAGGGTCTTCACCTCGGCCAGCAGCTTCGTGTCCGAGGCGCCGGGGGCCGCGGCGACCGTGGCCTCCTGGAACTCACCGGCCCGCAGGAACAGCCGCTGCGCGGTGGCCCCGTCGAAGAGGACCAGGCTGCCGCCCGCGTTGACCGCGCCGTCCTCGGTGGTGAAGACGCCGGTCAGGGCGTACTCCTTCACCGGCCCGTTCGTCGCCACGCGCACCGTGTCGCCCACGTGGTAGCCGCCCTTGCCGGCGGAGGCGCTGTCCAGGGCGATCTGGCCGTCCTCCACCGGGCCGTCGCCGGAGGTGAAGGTGTACGAGGGGTCCTGGCCGTCCTCGCCGGGGGCGAAGTTGCCGCCGTTGGTGGACCAGCCGTCGCCGATGAGCTTGCCGTCGCGACCGGCGGCCCCGGCGAAACCGGAGACCCGCCCCGTCGCCCCGGCCACACCGTCCAGCGCCCGGATCCTGTCCAGGGTGGCCTCGGAGATGCCGGCGGTGCTCTCGTCGTGGCGGCCGGCAGAGGTGGAGACGGCTACGGCGACGTCTTCGTAACTCTTGGCGGACTGGTTGCGGAAGGCGTTGCCGAGGGTGTCGGTGAAGACCAGCGTGCCGGAGACGAAGGCGACGCCGAGCATGACCGCGAGCACGGTCATCAACAGCCTGGCCTTGTGCGCGAGCACATTGCGCAGGGCGGTACGGAACATGTGTGTGTCCTGGGATGAGGTCCGGGAGGACCGGATGAGGGCGGGGCACGCCCCGGGGACGGGGGCGGTACGGAGTACGGGCTGCGGGCCGCGGGCGGGCCCGGCCCGGGGTCAGCTGGTGCGGCCCTTGGCGTCGAACGCCTTCATCCGGTCCAGCACGCCGTCGGCCGTGGGCCGCGCCATCTCGTCGACGACCGCGCCGTCCGCGAGGAAGATCACCCGGTCCGCGTAGGAGGCGGCGACCGCGTCGTGGGTCACCATCACGACGGTCTGGCCCAGCTCGCGCACGGAGTTGCGCAGGAAGCCCAGGACCTCCGCGCCGGACCGCGAGTCGAGGTTCCCGGTCGGCTCGTCACCGAAGATGATCTCGGGCTGGGACGCCAGGGCGCGGGCGACCGCGACGCGCTGCTGCTGGCCGCCGGAGAGCTGCGTCGGGCGGTGCTTCAGCCGGTCCGAGAGCCCGATCATGTCGATGACCTGCTGGAGCCAGGCGGCGTCGGGCTTGCGGCCCGCGATGTCCATCGGCAGGGTGATGTTCTCCAGCGCGGTCAGCGTCGGCAGCAGGTTGAACGCCTGGAAGATGAACCCGATCTTGTCCCGGCGGAGCTGGGTGAGCTGCTTGTCCTTGAGCGAGCCGAGCTCGGTCTCGCCGATCCGCACCGACCCGGAGCTGAAGGTGTCGAGCCCGGCCACGCAGTGCATCAGCGTGGACTTGCCGGAGCCGGACGGCCCCATGATCGCGGTGAACTCGCCTTGCGGGAAGTCCACGGAGACCCGGTCCAGGGCGACCACCTGGGTCTCGCCCTGGCCGTAGACCTTCGACAGCTCCGTGGCGCGCGCGGCGATGCCGGTGGCACGGTGGACGGGGGGTGCGGTGGTCACAGGGACACTCCTGAGGGGCACGGGGGTGGGAAGCCGGGGGGGCCGCGGGGCCGGACGCCCCCGTGACCGGACCGCGCGACCCGAAAGGCCGACGGTGTCAGGGGGGCTCCTTCATCCTCCTTGCCCCCCGCCTGCCGGTCGTCAGTCCCCGTGCCCGTTCGGGTGCCGACTTGAGTCGCACCGGGGTGGGACCCGCCTCCTCCTCCGGTATGACATCGCGCCCGGCCGGGAGACGACCCCGGGCCCGCGCCCGTTCCGGCAGGTCAGGCGGAGATCGGCCGCGTTCCGCCCGTACGCGGGCCGCCGGTCAGCGCGGCGGTGCCGTCGAGCCGCGCGGTACGAGACGGGCGGTCGTTTCCTGGCGGCACTCGGCGGACCCCTCCGCGATCAGCGTGAGCAGGGTGCGCGCGGCCAGCGCCCCGTACGCCGGGATGTCCCGCCGCAGCGCGGTCAGCGGCGGCCGGACCACCTGCGAGAGCTGCGAGTCGTCCCAGGCGACGAGCGAGAGGTCGGCGGGCACGTCCAGCCCCATCTCCTGGGCGACGGAGAGCCCCGCGACGGCCATGATGTCGTTGTCGTAGATGATCGCGGTGGGCCGGTCGGGTGCGCTGACGAGCCGGCGGGTCGCGTGCGCGCCCTCGTCCCCGGAGTAGTCGGTGTGCACCACCAACGGTGCCCCCAGGCCGAGTTCGGCGCACGCGCGGTGCTGCTCCCGGTCGCGGAGCCGGGTGTGCGCCAGCTCCGCCAGCCCGGCGACGCGGGCCACCCGGCGGTGGCCGAGCGCATGGAGGTACGTCAGGGTGTCGCGGAGCGCCGCCGCATCGTCGGACCAGACCGCCACCAGCGCACCGGCCGCCGAGGGGTGGCCGATCGCGACGGCCGGGAGGCCGAGCCCGGCGACTCCCGTGACGCGCGGGTCCGGCTCGCCGTGGACGGCGTTCTTCTCGCGCAGATCGGCGAGGAACACGCCGTCCACCCGGCCCTCGCCCCACCAGCGCCGGTACACCTCCAGTTCGCGCGCCGGACCGCTCACCATCTGGAGCAGCAACGCGCACCCGCCGTCGGAGAGTTCGCTCTCGATTCCGCTGATCAGTTCCATGAAGAACGGCTCCACCCCGAGCATCCGGGCGGGGCGGGAGAGCGCGAGGCCGACCGTGTCCGCGCGGGCGCGGGTGAGCGCGCGGGCCGCGCTGTTGGGCCGCCAGCCGATCTCCTCGGCGATGGCCTTGATGGTGGCACGCGTGGCGGGGGACACCCCCGGACGGTCGTTGAGCGCGTAGGACACCGCGACCTTGGAGACCCCGGCGCGCAGCGCGATGTCGGCGATCGTCGGGCGGTTCTTGGGCAAAGGGACCTCGCTTAACCGGTTCGCATCGACCGGCATCGTAGCTCCTGCTCCCTTCCGTATCGCTGCGCCCCCACCCCTTACGGGCAGCCTCGAATCCCCTTCCGTTTGTCTCGAACGTACCGTCAACTCCCCTGTGCGGCAAGGGTGGGAGCGCTCCCGCAAAGCCTTGACAGCGCCTCTGGGCCCCCATACCTTCACGGCACTTACCCGGTTCAGTGACTCCGCTCGCAGGGACGGCGGGGAGAGGAAGGGCTATGGGGACGGGTATCCGGGTGCGGATCGCCACCGCACTCGCCGTGATCGCGCTCACCGCCACCGCGTGCACCGGAGGGAGCCCGGCGACGGGCAAGGGTGCGGGCGGCGCGAAGGGCGGGGCGTTACCGCGCAACGAGACGCTCTACACCACCGGTACGCAGTGGGGGCCGCCGGCCAACTACAACCCGCTGCGCGACTGGGACCACGCCACCGGCACCAAGGGGCTGGTCTACGAGACGCTGTTCCACTTCGACCCCAACGCCGGGAAGCTGACTCCCTGGCTCGCCGAGTCCGGCACCTGGAAGGACGCGAAGACCTACGAGGTGAAGCTGCGGCCCGGGATCACCTGGTCCGACGGCGAGCCGCTCACCGCCAAGGACGTCGCGTACTCCTACGGCCTCGGCAAGATCGAGGCGTCGTCCTTCCACTCGCTGTGGAGCTGGCTCTCGGGTGCCGAGGCGGTGGACGACACGACCGTCCGCTTCACCTTCAAGACGGCCCACTACCAGGAGTGGGACTTCACCCTCTACGGCCGGGCGATCGTCCCCGAACACGTGTGGAAGGGCCGGTCCGAGGAGGAGATCCTCAACGGGGTCAACGACAAGCCGGTCGGCAGCGGGGCGTACACCCTCAAGAGCAAGTCCCAGGACCGGGTGGTCTGGCAGCGCCGCGACACCTGGTGGGGCACGAAGGCGCTCGGCATGACGCCTGCGCCGCGCTACATCGTGGACGTCTCCAACCCGAGCAACGAGGTCGTCATCGGCCAGCTCGGACAGGGGCAGCTCGACCTGAGCAACAACTTCCTGCCCGGCGCCTCCTCGCTGGTCAAGGCCAAGAAGGTCGTCTCGTACTACGACCAGCCGCCCTACATGCTCTCCGCCAACACCGCCTGGCTGGTGCCCAACACGACGCGCAAGCCGCTGGACGACGCCGCCTTCCGCAAGGCGCTCGCCGCCTCCGTGGACATCGACAAGATCGTGAAGGGCGTCTACGGCGACCTGGTCAAGAAGGCCGACCCGACCGGCCTGCTCCCGCAGTGGGACCAGTACGTCGACAAGGGCGTGGTGGCCTCGGACGGGTTCTCCTACGACACCGCGGGCGCCAAGAAGATCCTCGCCGACGCCGGATACCGCGACACGAACGGCGACGGCCTGGTCGAGAACAAGGACGGCTCGAAGATCAGCCTCAAGCTGGCCGTGCCCACCGGCTGGACCGACTGGATGGAGGCCGCCAAGGTCATCGCCGCCGGCGCCAAGTCCGCGGGCATCTCGGTGACCACCGAGTTCCCCGACCAGAACGCGCTCAGCGAGCAGCGCGCCAAGGGTGACTTCGACCTGGTCATCAACAACGACCGCCAGCTGTCCAACACTCCGTGGACGTACTACGAGTACATGTTCCAACTCCCCGTCCAGAAACAGCAGAACACGGTGAACTTCGGACGGTACGAGAACCAGGACGCGTGGGACCTGGTCCAGCAGCTCGGTGCGGTGCCGACCGACGACGCGGCCGGGATGAAGGCGGTGACGGGCAAGCTCCAGAAGATCCAGCTGGACGAGATGCCGATCATCCCGCTCTGGTACAACGGCCTCTGGTCGCAGTCCACCACCGGAACCTGGACCAACTGGCCCTCGGACAAGCCGGGAGCGCCCACCTACGCCCCGGCGCTCTGGCGCAACTGGCTGGAGATGGGCGGCTTCGAGATGCTGACCCAGCTGAGGCCGGCGAAGTAGCCCCGCCGCAGGACCGGTACGGGAGGTCCGACGGCCTCCCGTACCGGCCCCCTTCGCGCGGGCGTCCGCCACTCTCGCGCGGACGCCCGCCCCTCGTGCCGTCCGGCCGCCCGTGCCGCCGCCCGGCCCTCCACACCGTCCCGCCGGGAGCGCCGCCCTGACACGCGCGCGCCCGGCGGGGCACCTCGACGGGAGCTCCCTTGCGCCGCTACTTCGCCCGAAAACTCCTGGTCTACGCGCTGACCTTCGTCGTCGCCGTCACCGTCAACTGGATGATCCCGCGCTTCATGCCGGGCGACCCGGTCGCCTCCATGGTCTCCCGCGCCCGCGTCTCCCAGCCGGAGGCCGCCGAGGCGATGCACGCCTACTACAACAACCTCTTCGGCTTCGACGAACCCGTCTGGCAGCAGTACCTGCACTTCTGGGGCTCCCTGCTCACGGGCGACTTCGGGATCTCCGTCTGGGTGTTCCCGACGCCCGTCTCCGACGTCCTGCTCGACGCGCTCCCGTACACCCTGGGGCTGATGATCCCGGCGGTGCTGCTCAGCTGGATCGTCGGCAACTGGGCGGGCGCGCTCGCCGCCCGCCGCAAGGTGCTCGACAACACCGTGCTCCCGGCGGGCTATCTGCTAACCGCGATGCCGTACATGTGGATCGCGGTGATCCTCGCCTGGGCCCTCGGCTCGAAGGCCGGATGGTTCCCGATCTCCGGCGGCTACAGCCTGGACATCCAGCCCAGCTGGACCCTCGACTTCGTACTGGACCTGGCGCACCACTGGGTCCTGCCGTTCCTCTCGCTCTTCCTCGTCGCGCTCGGCGGCTGGGCCATCGGCATGCGCAACATGATCATCTACGAGCTGGAGTCCGACTACTCCTCGTACCTCTCCGCCCTCGGCGCACCCCAGCGGCTCATCCGCCGCTACGCCTTCCGCAACGCGGTACTGCCTCAAGTCACCGGCCTGGCACTGCAATTGGGGGTACTGGTCGCCGGGGCGCTGGTCACCGAGATCGTCTTCGCCTATCCAGGGCTCGGCTCGCTCATCCTCGCCGCCATCCAGAACCAGGACTTCTTCCTGCTCCAGGGCGCGTTCCTCTTCATCGTCATCGGCGTGCTGATCGCCAACTTCGTCATCGACGTCGTGTACGTCCTCGTGGACCCCCGCACCCGTACCGGCATGGCAGGAGGCCAGTCATGAGCGCACCGCCCGGACCGGCCGGGAACGACACCGGACCCGCCGCGACCCCCCTGGAGAACGCGATCCCCCCGGAGAAGAAGGCGGTCGGCCCCGCACGCGAGACCCTGCACTACGCCGTCCGCAACCCGAAGCTGCTCATCGGCTTCACCGTCGTCGTCCTCCTCCTCGCCGTGGGGCTCTTCGGCCCGCCGCTGCTGGAGACCACCGACCCGAACGCCTACGGCGGCCCGCAGGCCGCGCCGCCCGACTCCACGTACTGGATGGGCACCACCACCTTCGGCCAGGACGTGTACGCGCAGTTCGTGCACGGACTGCGCGCCACCTTCCTGGTCGGCGCGGTCGGCGGCGCCATCGCCGCCGTCGTCGCGATGCTCGTCGGCTTCTTCGCCGGCTACCGGGGCGGGGTCCTGGACGAGCTCCTCACCATGGTCACCAACGTGGTGCTGGTGATCCCGGCGCTCGCGGTGCTGCTCATCATCAACGCGTACCTGGGCGTGCGCTCGGTGCCCGTACAGGGCGTGTTCATCGGGCTCACCTCCTGGCCCTGGGCGGCCCGCGCCATCCGCGCGCAGACCTTCACCCTGCGCACCCGCGAGTTCGTGGACCTGGCCCGGCTCAGCGGCAACGGCACCTGGCGGATCGTGTTCCGCGAGATCGCGCCCAACATGAGCTCCTACCTCTTCATGATGTTCATCCTGCTCTTCGGCGGCTCCGTCCTCATCGCCTCCTCGCTCGACTTCATCGGCCTCGGACCGACCGGCGGCGTCTCGCTCGGCCTGATGCTCCAGAGCGCCCAGCAGTGGAGCGCGCTCCAGCTCGGCATGTGGTGGTGGTTCGTACCGCCCGGCGCCGGGATCACCGCCATCGTCGGCGCGCTCTACGTCGCCAACGTCGGCCTCGACGAGGTCTTCAATCCGAAGCTGAGGGAGTCCTGAGCACATGACGCTGACCGTCACCGACCTGCGGGTCCACTACCGCACCCTGCGCGGCGAGGTCCGGGCGCTGGACGGCGTCGGCTTCGACGTGGCCGACGGCGAGATCCTGGGCCTGGCGGGCGAGTCCGGCTGCGGCAAGACCACCCTCGGCAAGTCGCTGATCCGGCTCGACGGCCGGATGCGGCACGCCGGCGGCACCGTCACCCTCGACGGCGAGGACGTACCCATCGCCGACGACCGGGCGATGAACGCCTTCCGCTTCCACCGGATCTCGCTCGTCCCGCAGTACTCGATGAGCGCCCTCAACCCGACCCGGCGCATCGGCCGCATGATCCGCGAACTCCTCGCCTCGCGCGGGGTGAGCGTGGACACCGCCGAACTCCACCGCAGGCTCGACCTGGTGGGGCTGGAACGAGATGTCCTCGACCGCTACCCGATCGAGCTCTCCGGCGGCATGAAACAGCGCACCGTCATGGTGATCTCCACGCTGCTCGACCCCGCCGTCCTCATCGCCGACGAGGTCACCTCCGCACTCGACGTCTCCACCCAGAAGGCCGTCGTCACCGCGCTCACCGGACTGCGCGACGCGGGCCTCGTCACCAGCATGCTCTTCATCACCCACGACCTGGCCCTGACCTCGCACATCGCCGACTCGATCATGGTGATGTACGCGGGGAAGCTCGCCGAGAAGGCGCCCACCCGGGTGCTGACCTCCGAACCCCGCCACCCGTACACCCGGATGCTCCTCGGCTCGCTGCCCGAGGTCGGCGTCCGCCACCGCGACCGCCCGCTCAGCGGCATCGCCGGCTCCCCGCCGTCGCTCCTCGACCCGCCGGCCGGCTGCCGCTTCCGCGACCGCTGCCCGCTGGCCGACGCCGGCTGCGCCGAGGAGCCGCCGGTCGTGGAGATCGCCCCCCGCCACTCCGTCGCGTGCTGGAAGGCATGATGCTGACCCTCGACCGAGTCACCAAGACCTACCGCGCGGGCGCCTTCGGCGGCGGCTCCGTCACCGCCGTCGACCGGGTCTCCTTCGACGCGGCACCCGGCGAAGTCGTCTCGCTCATCGGCGAGAGCGGCAGCGGCAAATCCACCATCGGACGCATGATCCTCGGCCTCACCCAGATCTCCGGCGGCAGCCTCACCCTGGACGGCGCCCCCGTCCGCCCGGGCAAGGACTTCTACCGCCGCGTCCAGGGCGTCTTCCAGGACCCCTTCTCCTGCTACAACCCCGTCTTCAAGGCCGACCGCGTCTTCGACATGATCCGGCGCGCCTACCACCCGGGCGTCCCCGACCGGGAGTGGGCCGACCGCGTCGAGAAGGCCGTGACCGACGTCCGCCTCGACCCCGGGCAGGTACTCGGCCGCTACCCGCACCAGCTCAGCGGCGGCCAGTTGCAGCGCCTGCTCATCGCCCGCGCCCTCCTGCTCGACCTGAGCTTCCTCGTCGCCGACGAGATCACCAGCATGCTCGACGCCTCCACCCGCATCGACGTCCTCAACCTGCTGGCCGGACTGAAGGAACGCGGACTCGGCGTCCTCTACATCACCCACGACCTCTCCCTCGGCACCTACCTCGCGGAGCGGACCGTGGTGCTCCGCCGGGGCCGGGTCGTGGAACGCGGCGACACCCAGAAGGTGTTCGGCAACCCCCTGCACCCGTACACCCGGACCCTGCTGGCCGCCGTGCCCCGGCTCAACACCCCCTGGGACCCGCCGGAGCCGGTGGAGAGCTGCGCGTACCACCGAGGCACCCCGGAACCGGACGGCACCGGCGGGCTGCACCAGGCGGAAGACGATCACTACGTGGCCTGTGCCGGACTCCCCGACTGCGGAAGGATCACCGCGTGACCCTCCACCGACTGCCCCTCGCCGAAGGCTGGACGCTGCGCCCGGACGGGCCGGTCCCGCTGACCTTCCCGGCCGACGGCATACCCGCCACCGTCCCCGGCTGCGTCCACACCGACCTGCTCGCCGCCGGGCTCATCGACGACCCGTACCTGGACGACAACGAGAAGCGGCTCGGCTGGATCGGCCGCACCGACTGGACGTACCGCACCACCTTCCAGCAGGAAGCCGCCGGGGACCGCTGCGCCGACCTCTGCTTCGACGGCCTCGACACCGTCGCCACCGTCACCCTCAACGGCACCGAACTCGGCCGCACCGCCAACCAGCACCGCTCCTACCGCTTCCCGGCCGAACACCTGCTCCGCGAGGGCGCCAACACCCTGGAAGTCCGCTTCACCGCCCCGTACGCCTACGCGGAGGCGCTCCGCGAACGGCTCGGCGACCGCCCCGGCGCCTACACGGAGCCGTACGCCTTCATCCGGAAGATGGCCTGCAACTTCGGCTGGGACTGGGGCCCGACCCTGGTCACATCCGGCATCTGGCGCCCCGCCGCGCTGGAGAGCTGGACCGGCCCCCGGATCGCCGGGATGAAGCTGCTCGGCGACGTGGACCCGGACGGCGTGCCGAGACTCTCGGTGACGCTGACGGTGGACCGCCGGGGTGAGACCGGCCACGGCGGTGGCGCGCTCACCGCCACGGCAGAAGTCGCGGGCGAGCTGCACACGTTCACCGTCCCCGAGGGCGGGACGGACGCGACCCTCGTGGTGGCCGTACCGCAGGCCGAGCGGTGGTGGCCGCACAGCCACGGCGCACAGCCGCTGTACGCCGTGGAGGTCCGGCTCGGTGCCCACGTCCGGCAGGGCAGGACCGGCTTCCGCACGGTCGCGCTGGAGCGCGAGGCGTTCCGGATCGCCGTCAACGACGAGCCGGTGTTCGTCCGGGGCGTGAACTGGATCCCCGACGACTGCTTCCCGTCCCGGACCACCCGGCGGCACCTCTCCGACCGGCTCGACGAAGCCGTCGCCGCCGGGGTCAACCTCGTCCGGGTCTGGGGCGGCGGCCTCTACGAGAGCGACGACTTCTACGAACTCGCCGACGAGAAGGGCCTCTTGGTCTGGCAGGACTTCCCCTTCGCCTGCGCCGCCTACCCGGAGGAACAGCCGCTGTACGACGAGGTCGCGGCCGAGGCCCGCGAGAACGTCGCCCGCCTCGCCCCGCACCCCTCGCTCGTCCTGTGGTGCGGCAACAACGAGAACCTGGAGGGCCACGCCGACTGGGGCTGGGCCAAGGAACTCGGGAACCGCACCTGGGGCTACGGCTACTACCACGAACTGCTCCCCGCGATCTGCGCCGAACTCGACCCCACCCGCCCCTACTGGCCCGGCTCGCCCTACTCCGGCTCGCCCGACCTCCCGCCCAACGAACCCACCCTCGGCACGGTCCACCTCTGGGACGTGTGGAACAGGGTCGACTACCGCCACTACGCCGACCACGCGCACCGCTTCGTCGCCGAATTCGGCTTCCAGGGCCCGCCCGCGTACGCCACGCTCCGGCGCGCGATCAGCGGCGAACTCGCACCCGGCGCACCGTACGTCACCCACCACCAGAAGGCCGAGGACGGCGACGCCAAGCTGCTGCGGGGGCTCGGCGACCACCTCCCGCAGCCGGGCGGTACCGGCGCCGCCTCCTTCGACGACTGGCACTGGCTCACCCAGCTCAACCAGGCCCGCGCCGTCGCCTTCGGTATCCGCCACTTCCGCTCGAACACCCCGTACTGCATGGGCGCGATCGTCTGGCAGCTCAACGACTGCTGGCCGGTCGTCTCCTGGTCCGCCCTCGACGGCGACGGCCGCCGCAAGCCCCTGTGGTACGCCCTGCGTTCGGTCTACGCCGACCGCCTCGCCGTCCTGCGCGACGCCACGCTCCACCTCGTCAACGACGCCGCCGAACCCTGGGACGGCACCCTCCACCTCACCCGGTACGCGCTGGACGGCACGGTACTGGCCGAGGAGCGGCTGCCCGTCGCCACGGCCGCCCGGGACGTCACCCGTGTACCCCTCCCGCCGTCCGTCGCCACCCCCTCCGACCCCGCGCGCGAGCTGCTGGTGGTGCGGCTCGGGGAGGTGCGGACCGTGGAGTTCTACGCGGAGGACCCCGCCGTGGACCTGCCCCCGGCCCGCTGGACGGCCACCGTCACCCCGGACGCCGAGGAAGCGGCCGGCTCCGCCGGCTATGAGGTCCGGGTGACCGCCCACGCCCTCCTGCGCGACCTCGCGCTCTTCCCGGACCGGCTGGACCCGGCAGCCCGGGTGGACGACATGCTCCTGACCCTGCTGCCCGGCGAGACTGCCGTCTTCCGCGTCACCGGAGCCCGCCTCGACGACCCGGAGGCGCTCACCCGGAAGCCGGTGCTGCGGTGCGTCAACGACGGGTGGACGACGTGACCGGCTGACCAGGGAAGGGACAGGGGTAGCGCGGCCCTGGCGAACGGTGGTGGAGGTCCGGCGGATTCGTCCGTAAGAGTGCGGCGACTTTCCGTCAATCCCGTTCGCCGGGGAGAAGGACCATGATCGGGTCGGGTCCATGGTCATGACCCCGCGGCGTGGTCTGACGCACCATCAAGCGATCAATAAAATAAGACAACATCGCGCTACTGCTCCGCTGGTGGGGGGCGCCCCCCGATAGGGTCAAGTCCCGACGCGGAGCCGCGCGCCAGCCCGGGTGGTGGAACGCAGACACGGCGAGCTTAAACCTCGCTGCCCCTCGGGGGCGTGCCGGTTCGAGTCCGGCTCCGGGCACCAACATCATCAGCGGCTCCGACCTGAAGAAGGGTCGATCTTCGCGGTGGGTGCGGCCCTGTACCGGTGCACCGGGCCGCCTGGTCTCCGTTCACGGCACGTGTGGCGCCTGTGAGGAACAGGAGAACTGAGGAGATCACGGGCTACCGAGTGCGGTGGCGACTGGGCGGAACCCGGCACGGCGATCCACAAGGAGAGAGCTTCCCGGACGAGGTGTCCGCGGAGCTGTTCAAGGACGCGGTGGACGCGGGCCGGTCAGCAGTGGCCGGCCGGCTGGGTCAAGGGCATGAGGTACCTCACCGAGGAGGGCGAGGGCGACCGGGCGCGGTTCGTCTACAGGGACGCGACCGAGAAAGAGCTCAAGACGTACTCCCTCCCCACGTTCAGGAACTGCGACATCCGGTCGAATCAGCATCTCCGCAAGCGGGCGGTGCAGCTGTGGGTGAACCTGACGGCGGAGCCCGACGCGGCGCTGCTGCACCTCGCCGAAGCGACCGCCACCCCGGCCTCCGCCGCCGCCCCGCGCCCTGCACTCCGTCGGCCTGGAAGGCGGCAGCCCTCTCCTACTTCCAGGGCAAGAAGACGCGAGACAAGACCACGGCGTGCATCGCTGAGGGCGTGCAGGGAATCGACTTGCTGTCGAACACCCGGCATGAGCTGCGGTGTCAAGACTGGCAACACGCAACCTAGTCATCTGCAAGCCCTTAAGGGCTGTCCCGCAATGCAGGTCGCAGATCTACCGCTGGATACTCGTCGCAGGTGTCGGGCTGGTTGCGAAGGGGGTTCTGGTGGTTGGCCTGCGGGTTGAGGCGGTCCGGTGGGTGGATGACGCGTTTCCGGGCTGGATAGAGGTGCAGTTCAGTGACGCGAGGGGCAAGCATTGGTCCTTGGTCGACAAGGCCCCGGCCTTCGGTACAGCAGAGGAGCTCGGGCCGTGCTCTGACTATCCGCTGGCAGTGAGCGTCGCCTGCGTGATGGCCGAGACCGCGACAGCAGACTTGGAGGACGACGCCATCGTCACTGTTTCCACCTCCGTGCATGGCATCACCGCCTCCACCGGGGAAGACGAGTTCAGCGTCAGACGGAGCCAGCTCGTTCCGTGACGGCGAGGTTGTGCAGTCGGGCGATGCCGAGCATGGAGGTGTGGCGGGTGTCGGCGTCGATGACCACCTGATGGTTGGTGGAATAGCGATAGTTCTTCGACTGCTCAGCGACCTTGTGGTCCCGAGTGGGCACCAGGGTGCCGTCCACTATCAGCACCGCGTCCTTGGCGAACCGGCGGCGGGGACGCAGCGCAAGCCTCGGGCCGAGGTCATCGATCACCCGGTCCGCAGCCGACTTCGACACGCCGAACAACGGGGCCAGTTGCTCATCGTGAGGTTCGTCCGCCCATACGCGGTGGCCAGCAGCACCCGGTCCTCCAACGACAGTTTCCATGGCCGACCCCGGCCTGAGGAGCCAGCACCCTCACGACGCAGCGCGGTCAGCAACCTGCCGAAGGCGCGCGGGCTCAGCCCGGTGAACGGGGCTATCCAGACCGACTCGGAGGCCGTGATCACACCTGACACGGGCGAGATCATCGCAGAGCAATATGTTGAGACGTGGATCCAAGTGATCTATTACCTCGCTCGCATTGCGAACGAGGGGCTGCGTTTCACACGCCCGCGGCGTCAAAACCGCAGGAAGCCACAGCAGTAGTCACCATGGACGGGGCCGGTGACGGGCCGGCCTCGGCCTACTGCGGGGCCCGCCCGGCGCCGACCCAGCACGCCCAACACCGGCCGGACGGCACGGCTGCTTCTCCCGCCACGCGGGTCAGGGACCGACGACACATTCCGCGGGTCGGCCGTCGGCTCACGCTCCGCCCCAGGACTCCATCACCCCGCGCACTGCTTCCACCACGGGAACCCCGACGCCGCCGATCATGGTGGCGACTCCCGCGATGCGGGTAAGCGCCAGACGGACCCTGCTCGGCTCCGCACCGCTTCCGAGGGCCAAGGTCTGCATGCCCGCCTCCACGACGGGCAGGTCCTCCTCCGTCAGGTGGGGGCGCAGGGCTGCGACGGCGACCTGCAGACGGCGCAGCGCGTCCTCTGGGGGCAGTGGTGCGTGATGGTGCACGATGCCGGTGTTGTGGTCTCCGTGCTGAGTGACACTGTCGCCGATGTGCATGCCCTCGGTCATGACACGACCTTCCCCGCGTTGTGGTTTCCGTACTGGTTGATGCGGTCTCCGACGTGCAGGTTCTCCACCTGCAGCGAGAATGAGGCATTCGGGTCGTCGATCGCGTCCATGATCATGTGCACGAGCCGGTACACCTCGTCCAGCGACCAGCTGACCAAGGCGGTCTGCGGTGAACCCGCGGTTTCGATGATCAGGGCGTAGAACGTCTTCCGGAGAAGAACCCTGACCAATCGGATCACCGACGCAGCGAGGAGCAAGCCCGTCATGAACAGACTGAGCGTCCGCAGCGCCTTCGAGTCCGTAAGGTTCAC
Organism: Streptomyces sp. NPDC060198; assembly: GCF_042728415.1. NCBI lineage: Bacteria > Bacillati > Actinomycetota > Actinomycetes > Kitasatosporales > Streptomycetaceae > Streptomyces > Streptomyces sp. NPDC060198. The sequence goes on from NZ_JBHWZJ010000107.1 coordinate 16,123, forward strand.
GATCCAGAACCAGACTCCCGCCGTCAGGGCGAGCAGGACAATGCGCCTGACGAAACTCGCGACCGCGTCCGCGTAGGCGGGCTTGTACATCGCTGCTTGTGCGCGCGCTATGTTCTGGAGGGGATACGCTTCCGCACCAACCCATAACACGCGTCTGCTGACAGTGACTTGGAGCATCTCACTCTTCAATTGCCGCCCCCGACGTCACGGTCTTTCCATGGACGCACCAGCATCCACCATGCTCTGTACACCGGCAAGCGTCCGGCGTACCGTGCCCTCGCGAATGCGGATCGTCGTCGCCGTCGTCCGCCTCATCGGGTGTTTCGTCTCGTTGTTCCATCCCGGATTGCCTTTTCTGGCGCGGTTCGTGCACCGCGCCATGCGGGGGTGGATTCGGCGGTGAGTCCGCGGGTCATGAGGTTGATCATCGCGAGGTGAGTCATGGCCTCGGAGCGGTGCGAGTGGGCTTCGTGGTCGCGGGCCGTACGGCGGTGGTTCATGGGCCAGCCCAACGTTCTCCCGGCCGTCCGCGACTCGGGGCAGGGACCTGGGAAAACGAGTGGGCGACGCGGATGCCGACCGATACCGACAGCCCCGGTCGCATCGACGCCTCGTGTGTCCTGAGGTACGGCCTCATTCCGGAGGCCGATCAGGGGGCGATCGTCCATGCCCCGCTGTCGAAGGCCCCGCAGCCGTGGGGAGGATCGCGAAGTGGATGGGGTGGAGAGACGGGGATCGTGGCCCTGGCCTTCCGACGACTCCTCACCCAGGCGGCCGAAACGGCGCACGGCCTCCTCCGAGAATTCGCCACGGCGGATCCTCGCGAGCGGCGTCTCCATGGGCGCGAGGGCCGGCGCCGCGTCGAGGGTCTATCGGCTGTGATCGGGGCTGGCATCTCGGCGTCGCCCCGAGCGCCGCCCGGGTGGAGAGCATCCGCCCGCCCTTCGGCATCCGGAAGTCGAATGGACAGGGTTTCGGCCATCCCGTGCCAGGCCTCATCCAAGCGCCCTCCGGGTGCGGAATCCCTACGTGACGACACGAAGAGAGGGCCCTCGCGCGGCGGAGCCCGATGCCGCATATCGCGCCTATCTGACGCATACCATCCAGTGCCCGACCTGCCGCGCGGGTGAACGCTGTGCCGCCGCGTCGCATCTGGCCGAGGAGTGGCGGAGGCTCCGTTGATCTGTGTGGACTGCGATCAGGCCATTCTCGGGCCGGCCGTGCTGGTGTCGGAGGTGGACAGCATGTCCGGGGCGCGGGCCGACGCCTACGCCCACCCGCCGAACTCGCCGCAGTGCGTGCCCCGTACGCCCGGTAAGGCGAGACTGCGGCGCCTCATCGACGGCGGGGCGGGACCGGAGCGCACCGGAGCGGGATGACCCGCGCAGGCAGGGGTGCCAGGCGGGGGGACCCGCTCCGGCGAGGGTGCGCGGCTCCGGCGAAATCCGTGTGCGGCAGGGCTTGTTGAGCCGCACCATGGAGCGATGCGGAAGATTCCCACACTGTTCCTGCGCGACTTCGCCACCCGCCCTGCGGGCGTGCTCCCCGAGGTGACGCCCGGATGCGACTGGGTGTTCGCCGGGGAGGGCGTGGCCACGCGCAAGTACGACGGTACGTGTACCCGGGTGGACGAGGCGGGCGCCTGGTGGGCGCGCCGCGAGGTGCGGGCCAGCCGGGCCGCACCCCCGGAGTTCGTACCGCTGTCCACGGACCCCGCCACCGGGAAGACGGTCGGCTGGGAGCCGGTCGCGCGGTCGCCCTTCGCGAAGTTCCACGCGGAGGCGCTGGCCGAGGGCGGGCTGCGTGAGTGGCCCCCGGGGACGTACGAGTTGATCGGGCCGCGGATCAACGGCAACCCCGAGCGCAGTGGTACGCACCGGCTCGTCCACCACGGCACCGCCGAGCGGCTCGACGTGAAGGAGCTGACGTTCGAGGGGGTCCGGGCCCGCGTGCTCGCGCTGGCGTCGGCCGACGGGTGCGAGGGGATCGTCTGGCACCACCCCGACGGCCGGATGGCGAAGATCAAGGCCAGGGACTTTCCCCGCACCGGTGGACCGACGGCCTGAGCGGGCGCATCCGTTCTGTGACGAGTCGGCCAGGTCGGCCAGGCCGGAGGGATCGGCCGACCGGCGGATCTCAGGGCCGGGGCCAGGGCCGCCCGCCGAGGCGTTCGAGGTCGGTGTTGAACCGGCGGAGGTAGCGGGCGAAGGCGGCGACGTCCTCGCCGGGCCAGTCGACCATGACCCGGCCCAGGGACGCGACCGTCCCCTCGCGCTCCTCGTCGAGGGTGCGGCTGCCCTCGGCGGTGATGCGGAACTTGCGGGCCATCCCGCCCGCCGGGTCGGGGATGCGCTGCACGAGTCCGGCACGCATCGCCGCCGTGGTCTGACGGTTGAGCGTGGAGGCGTCGAGGTCGAACGCCTCACTCAACTCCCCGATGGACATGGGGCCCTGTATGCGGATGCGACTGAGCAGGATGTACGCGCTGCGCTCCAGCACGCCGTTCTCGCGCCGCCCCTTCCGGTGGTTCAGGAGCCCGTGGCGGCTGAGCAGCATCTGCTCGTACTCGACGTCCTCGACGGCCCTGTTCATGAGTGGGATGCCTCCAGTTTCCTGCCGGGCCGGTGTGCCGTCGCCCGGGGTGACCGAAGCTCCATCCTGGCACATGGTGTGCATCAAGCACATCGCATGCATAATGCAATAGGCGTGCACGATGCCACTTGTGCCCCGCCCCGCTCCTCCCGCCGGATTTCCGTCCCGGACTCCCGTCCCGACCCACATCGAGGAATCGCGTTATGGACGCCCCCCAGCCCACGGCCCGCGCAGGCGGCGTGATCACCACGCTGGCCCTCGCCGGCACCGCCGCCGCGATCATGCAGACCCTGGTGACCCCGCTGATCGCGGAGCTCCCGCAGATCCTGCACACCTCGTCCTCGAACGCGGCCTGGGTGATCACGGTCACCCTGCTCGTCGCGGGCGTGTGCGTGCCGGTCACGGGCCGCCTCGGCGACCTCCTCGGCAAGCGCCGCATGCTCCTGGCGTGCGCCGTCCCGCTGATCGTCGGGTCCGTGGTCTGTGCCCTGGCCTCCTCCGTCGTGCCGATGATCGTCGGACGCGGCCTCCAGGGCATGGGCATGGGCATGGTGCCCCTCGGCATCGCGCTGCTCCGTGACGTGGTTCCCGCCGAGAAGCTCAGCAGCTCGATCGCCCTGGTCAGCGCCTCGATGGGCATCGGCGGCGCTCTCGGCCTGCCGATCTCCGCCGCCGTCGCCGAGTACACCAGCTGGCGCGTCCTGTTCTGGGGCTCCGCGGCACTCGCCGTGATCGTCGCGGTGCTGATCTACACCTTCGTTCCCGACGTCCCGGCCGGCGCCAAGGGCCAGCGGTTCGACGCACCCGGCGCGGTCGGGCTCGCCATCGGGCTGGTCTCCCTGCTGCTCGCGATCTCCAAGGGAGCCGACTGGGGCTGGGGCTCCGGCACCACGCTCGGCCTCTTCGCCGTGGCGGTCGTGGCCCTGGGTGCCTGGGGCTTCTACGAGCTCCGCACCCGCGACCCGCTGGTCGACCTGCGGACCACCGCACGCCCGCGCGTCCTCATGACCAACATCTCCTCGATCCTGGTCGGCGTCGGCATGTACTCCTTCATGCTGATCGCCCCGCAGCTCCTCCAGTTCCCCGAGGCCACCGGCTACGGTCTGGGCCAGTCGATGCTGGCGTGCGGCCTGTGGATGGCGCCTGGCGGCGTGATGATGATGATCGTCTCCCCGCTCGGCGGAAAGCTGATCAACGCCCGCGGCCCGAAGATCGCGCTCGTCCTCGGCGCCCTGGTCATCTCCGCCGGATACGGCATCTCCCTGCTGCTGATGGGCTCCGCCTGGGGCCTGATGATCGTCGGTATCGTCATCAACAGTGGCGTCGGCCTCGCCTACGGCGCGATGCCCGCCCTGATCATGAGCTCGGTCCCGATCTCGGAGACCGCCGCCGCCAACGGGTTCAACACCCTGATGCGCTCGCTCGGTACGACCATCGGCTCCGCCGTCATCGGTGTGGTCCTCGCCCAGATGACCATCAACCTCGGCGGCCACTCCCTCGCCTCCGAGGACGGCTTCCGCGTCGGCCTGACGGTCGGCTGCGCCGTGGCCCTGATCGCCGCCGCCGTCGCCGCGTTCATCCCGGGCCTCGTCCGCCCGGCCGACGACAAGGCCGACGCCGCCCCGGTCGAGAAGGCCGCCGTCGAGGCCGCCTGACCCGTCGTCCGTACGGCCCCTCCGCGTTCCCGTGGACGCGGGGACCCGGCGCCGTCGCAGAAGGTCCCCGCACACCAGGTGCGGGGC
>NZ_JBHWZJ010000108.1:0-20351 GCF_042728415.1 Streptomyces sp. NPDC060198
GGCGGGGGAGGCGGGCCGGAGCGCTTGGCGGGTCGGAGTACGTACGGCCCGCACGGAATCGTTACTTCGCGGCGAGCCGCTTCTCGTACCCGACGACCCGCACGCACGCGGTCAGGCCGAGGATGGCCTCCTCCAGCTCACCCTGCGTCGGGTAGCTGGGGGCGATCCGGATGACGGAGTCGCTCGGGTCGTCGCCGTACGGGTGGGTGGCACCGGCCGGAGTGAGGACGATACCGGCCGCACCGGCGCGCCGCACGACCTCCTTCGCGCAGCCCTCCTCGACCTCCAGGTTCACGAAGTAGCCGCCCTTGGGCTTCGTCCAGGAGGCGAGGCCCGTACCGCCCAGCTCGGTTTCGAGGATGCGCTGCACCGCCTCGAACTTCGGCTGGAGGGCCAGACGCTGACGGTCCATCAGGTCGCGCACGCCGTCCGCGTCGCGCAGGTACATCGCGTGCCGCAGCTGGTTGACCTTGTCCGGGCCGATGGACCGCTTCGAGTTGTTGGCGAGCAGCCACTTCACGTTGGCCGGGGACGAGCCGAAGAAGGCGACGCCCGCGCCCGCCAGGGTGATCTTGGAGGTCGAGCCGAACACGAACACCCGGTCCGCGTTCCCGGCCTCGTCGCACGCGACGAGCAGGTCGGCGATCTCCACCCGCTCCTCGGTGAGGTGGTGCACCGCGTACGCGTTGTCCCAGAAGATGCGGAAGTCGGGCGCGGCGGTCTCCATCGCGGCCAGCCGGGCGACGGTCTCGTCGCTGTAGACCACGCCGTCCGGGTTGCTGTACTTCGGGACGCACCAGATGCCCTTGACGGCCGGGTTCTCCGCGACGAGGCGCTCGACCACGTCCATGTCCGGACCCGACTCGGTCATCGGCACGGGGATCATGTCGATGCCGAACCGCTCGCACAGCGCGAAGTGCCGGTCGTAGCCGGGGACGGGACAGAGGAAAGCGATCCGGCCCTGGTCCACCCAGCGCGACTCGGCGCCCGGCAGCACGCTGAGCATCGCGTGCACCAGCGAGTCGTGCATCAGCTCAAGGCTGGAGTTGCCGGCCGCGAGCAGCTGCGCCACCGGCACCTGGAGCTGCTCGGCGAAGATCTCGCGGAGCTCGGTCAGGCCCTGGAGGCCGCCGTAGTTGCGCACGTCCGTGCCGTCTGCGGCGGTGTGGCGACCACCGGGCAGGCTCAGCAGGTCCTCGGAGAGATCGAGCTGCGTGGGCGCCGGCTTCCCCCGGGTCAGGTCGAGAGAGAGGCCACGGCCGGCCAGCTCCTCGTAGTCCTGCCTGGCGCGGTCGACAAGGGCGCTCAGGTCGCTCGGGGCGCCGGGGGCGCTCAGGGCGTCGGAGCTCAGCTCGGTGGTCACGGTGTGTCCTCTCGCGGGTCCCGCATGGTGCCGGACGGCACCATGCCGAGGATACAAACCGGCCAGTGGCCCGCTTCTTTCGGTGTTCGGCTCCGCTCCGGTCCTTTCCGTATGCGACTGGAGGGCTGCTCCCGCGACCGTCAGGCGACGCCGCCGTTGGCGTGGAGCACCTGGCCGTTGATCCAGCGCCCCGGGCCGGCCAGGAACGCGACGGCCTCGGCGATGTCCTCGGGGGTGCCGAGCCGTTCCATCGGGGAGAGGCCCGCGATGGTGTCCACGACCTGCTGCGGCTTCCCTTCCAGGAAGAGCGGGGTGGCGGTCGGGCCGGGCGCGACCGCGTTCACCGTCACGTCACGGCCGCGCAGCTCGCGGGCGAGCACCAGCGTCATCGCCTCGACGGCTCCCTTGGTGGCCGCGTAGGCCGCGTAGGTGGGCTGCTGGAGCCGGGTCACGGAGGTGGAGAAGTTGATCAGCGCGCCGCCGGACCGGAGCGTACGGGCGGCCAGCTGGGACACCACGAACGTGCCGCGCACATTGGTGCGGTGCATGCGGTCGAAGGCGTCCAGGTCGAACTCGGCGACCGGCGCCAGCAGCATGATCCCGGCCGTGTTCACGACCACGTCCACGCCGCCGTACGCCTGCTCGGCCGCCGCGAAGAGCGCCGCCATCGCGTGCTCGTCCGCGACGTCGCCGCTGAACGCCGTGGCCCGCCCGCCCAGCTTCTCCACGGTCGCCACGACTTCCTCGGCCCGCGCCTTGTCCCGGCCGTAGTGCACGACCACGGCGGTGCCGTCGGCCGCCAGCCGCTCGGCGACGGCACGGCCGATGCCCCCGGAGGCGCCGGTGACGATGGCGACGCGGGCGGGGGTGCTGCCGTCGTTGCCGCCGCTGTTGCCGCTGTTGGCGTTCCGGGGCTGGGTGGTGTCGGTCATGGGATCAGCCTCCCGCGTGCTGGTCACTTATGGACTTCCTGTCCATTAAAAAATGTAGACCGATCGTCCATATACTGCAAGCAGGGGGCCGGTGTTCCGCTGACGCGGCGTGCGGGCCCCGGTGCGTGTCGGAGAGCGGGAAGGGAAAGGGGAGTGGTGATGGCCGAGGAGTCGAAGGATTCCGTCAGGCGCGGCCGGGGCCGCCGCCCCGCGACGGAGGTACGCGAAGCGGTGGTGGGTGCGGCCGGCGCCATGCTCTTCGAGTCCGGGCTGGCCGGGATCACCTTCGAGAAGGTGGCGGCACGTGCCGGTGCGAGCAAGATGACGCTCTACAAGTGGTGGCCCTCGCCCAGGGCCCTGGCTTTCGAGGCGTACTTCAGCGCGGTGGAGAGCACCCTCGCCTTCGCGGACACCGGTGACGTCGAGCGTGATCTCACCGCTCAGCTCCACGCCTTCGTCGGCCTGCTCACCGATGCGCGTACCGGGCGGGTGATCGCCCAGCTCGTCGGCGCGGCCCAGACCGACGCCGCGCTCGCCGCCGCCCTCGCGGAGCACTACACCCACCCGCGCCGCCGCCTCGCGGTCGAACGGCTCACCCGGGCGCAGGACCTCGGCCAGATCCACGCCGACGTGGACCCGCAGGTCGTCGTGGACCAGCTGTGGGGCGCCTGCTACCACCGCCTGCTGCTCCCCGACGAGACGCTCGACGCGGCTTTCGCCGACGCGCTGATCCGCAACCTCATGCGAGGCATCCGGGTCTGACGGTCCGCGCGTCACGCGGGCCGCGCACGTGGCACCTGGTCAGGTGATCACCAACCACCGTCTTCCGTCGATGAGTTCGCGGGCCGCGTCGAGATGGCCTGCGTGGCAGGCGGTCTCGGTGATGACGTGCAGCAGGAGGTCGCGCAGGGTGTGATGGCGCCACCCGTCACCGAAGAGGTGGCTCGGCCACCAGGCCAGTGCCGCGTCCGCCGAGGATGCGGCGGCGATGACGGAATCCGCGCGCTCGGTCTCGACGAGGTACGTGCCGAGGATGTCGGAGGGCGAGGCCCCGGCCGGGACCTGCCAGGCATCCTCGATCCCGTCCAGGTTCCGGATGACCTCCGCGTCGCCTAGGAACACGGCCCGGAACCAGAACCGTTCGACATCGAGCGCCAAATGCCGCACCAGCCCCAGGCAACTCCACCCCGAAGGCAACACCGGCCTGCGCAGCGCCTCTTCGTCCAGCCCGTCGAGTATCCCGAGCACGTGGCGCCGCTGGTCACGCAGGCAGGCGAGGAGCGTGGCGATCTCGGGGGCGGGGGCGGGGGTGGAGGTCGGTGCGGGAGGCGGGGCCGAACCGGGCTGCTCCGGTTGCTGATTCAGAGCGGATGCGGGGGATCGGGTGCCGCGCGTGTCGTCGTCCGTGCTGTATGCGTCAGCCATGGAGCCAGCCAAGCACGCACTGCTGACAGTGGGTGCGGTGCGGTGTGTGGGTGGGGGCTGCGGGCCTGTTCTCCGGGGGAGGCGGGGCGGGTGCTGTTGACTTGGTGGTGGCTTGAGCGGGAGCGCCGACCGAGGGAGGGGGAAGGGTTCGAGTCGGTGAAGTCGGCCGAACCCGGCCCTTCGGTGAGATGAACCCGCGGGCCGGGAAGGGCGTTCCCCGCGCATGCAGGGATGGTCCTGGGTCCGTGGGGTGCGGGTCCCTTATCCAGATGTGCTCCCCGCGCGTGCGGGGATGGTCCGGAGCAGGCCATGGGCATCAGCAGGGCCACCGCGTGTTCCCGGCGCGTGCAGGGGTGGCTCCGACGTGGCCCCGGCGGGCCCGATCTTCATGGAGTGCTCCCCGCGCGCGTGGGGATGGGTGCCTACGGGCTTCCCGGAGGAAACTCCCCTCCCCCTACTGGGGGCCCTGCGTGTTCCGGCGGTCTCCCCGGCGGCGCGGCGCACCCGAGCGAACATGTTCGTGAAGTACTTGTTCGTAACGAACATGTTCGTTACGCTCGTCGTATGACACCAGCCAGCCCCACCCCCACCCCCCGGAGCCGCCGCGAGCGGCCTGCCAAGCCCGCGCTCAGTCATGCGGGCATCGTCGAGGCCGCCGTGCGGATCATGCGGGCCGAAGGGCTTCAGCGAGTGACCATGCGGCGGCTGGCGACGGAGCTGGACACCGGGCCGGCCTCGCTCTACGTCTACTTCGGGAACACGGCCGAGCTGCACGCCGCGATCCTGGAGGAGTACCTCGGCGCGGTCGATCTGGGGCCCGTGACGGAGGCGGGGGACTGGCGGGAGCGGCTCGTCCAGGTGCTCGGGTCGTACACGGGGGTGCTGTTCGAGCACCCGAGCCTCGCGCGTTCCGCGCTCGTGGCGCGGCCCACCGGGGCGAACTACCTGGCGCTCGTGGAGGCGGTCCTCGCCCTGCTGGACGAGGGCGGGGTGCCTGGGGGGCAGGCCGCCTGGGGTGTGGACGTACTGCTCCAGCTGGCGACCGCCGCCGCCGCCGAGCAGGCCACCCGCGGGGAGGCCGACTCGGCCGAGGAGGAGCACGACGCGCTGGTGGGGGCGCTGCGGGGGGCGTCGGCCGAGACGTATCCGCGTATCGCCGCGCTCGGCGACGACCTGTTCTCCGGCACCCCGCAGGAGCGCCTCGGGTGGATGTTCCGGGCCGTCGTCAACGGCGCGCTGACCACCCCGCGCTGATCCGTCCCGTGCTGACCCGACCCGTCTCGCGCCGATCCGTCCCGAAGCACTTCGTACGCAGAGAAGGAGCCACACCATGACGACCAGTACTCCCTCCGACGCCACCACCCCGCACCACCCCATCGCCGTCATCGGCGCCGGGCTCGGCGGTCTCATGCTCGCCCGGGTCCTGCACGTGCACGGCATCGAGGTGCCGGTCTTCGACCTGGACGCCTCGGCGGACGCCCGGAGGCAGGGCGGGATGCTCGACATCCACGAGGACACCGGGCAGGCGGCGCTGCGCGAGGCGCGGTTGCACGAAGCGTTCCTGGCCAAGGTGCACCCGGGCGGCCAGGCGCTGCGGGTGCTCGACAAGAGCGGGCACGTCCACCTGGAGGAAGAGGACGACGGTTCCGGGGAGCGGCCCGAGATCGACCGGGGCGATCTGCGCGACCTGCTGCTGACCTCCCTTCCGGCGGACACCGTCCGCTGGAACTCCAAGGTGGTGGCGTGCCGGGCGACGGACGGCGAGGAGAGCCGGGGCCGGTACGAGGTGACGCTCGCCGACGGCTCCGTGTTCACCACCGATCTGCTGGTCGGCGCGGACGGCGCCTGGTCGCGGGTCCGGCCGCTTGTGTCGGACGCGATGCCCGCCTACGCGGGGGTCTCCTTCGTGGAGGTCGACCTGTTCGACGCGGACACCCGTCACCCCGAGGCCGCGGCGCTGCTCGGCGGGGGGATGTTCTTCGGGCTCAGCGACGAGAAGGCGCTGCTGGGCCACCGCGAGACGGACGGCAGCCTGCATGTCTACGTGGCGCTGCGCACCGACGAAAGCTGGCTGGGTACGGTCGACTTCACCGACACCGGGGCTGCGAAGGCGGCCGTGCTGGAGCACTTCGCGGACTGGGCGCCCGGTCTGCGCGGGCTCATCGCCGAGGCGGACGGGCCGCTGGTGCCCCGGCACATCCACGCACTGCCGATCGGCCACCGGTGGGACCGGGTCCCGGGCGTCACGCTGCTCGGGGACGCGGCGCATCTGATGTCGCCGTTCGCCGGGGAGGGCGCCAACCTCGCGCTGATCGACGGCGCGGACCTCGGCCGCTGCCTGGCCGAGCATGCGGAGGACACGGAGCCGGCGCTCGCGGCGTACGAGGCGCTCCTCTTCCCGCGCGCCGAGGAGATGGCGCGGGAGTCCGCCGGAGGGCTGGAGGCCATCTTCGCGCCGGACGCGCCGCAGCCGCTGCTGGACATGTTCGCCGGGTTCGGCGGCCCGGAAGCGGAACAGGGCTGAGTCCGGGCCGAACCCGGAGCCCCACGACCGGTGCCGTACGGGAGGACCCCTGTACCTCCCGTACGGAACCGGAGTCGCCCCCCCGGACTCAGCCGGAGCCGGAGCCGGCCCCCGGGCTCACCCCTCCTGGAGGAGCAGCGCCACCATCCGCGCCACCAGCGCCGCCCGCTCCGGCATGCGGGTCACGTCGGCCCACTCGTGGTCGGCGTGCGGGCCTCCGCCCACCGCGCCGAGGCCGTCGAGGGTGGGGGTGCCGGTCGCCGCGCAGAGGTTGCCGTCGGAGATGCCGCCCACGGCTGCCGATCCGGGCCATTCCAGGCCCAGTTCGGCCAGGGCGGTACGGGCCGTCTCCAGCAGGTCCGTGGCGGCGGCTTCTTCGAGGGGCGGGCGGTTGGGGCCGCCGACGACCTCGAAGGGGAGCCGCGCCACGTCGGCGACGATCCGGTGCAGTTCGGCGTCGATGTCCTTCTGTGCCTGGACGTCGGGGACGCGGACGTCCACCGTGACGTGGGCGCGGTCGGGGACGGTGTTCTGGGTGGTGCCCGCGCTCGCCACCGTCGGTGTGACGGTGACCCGGTCGTCGTACGCGGCGAGGGACTCCAGGGCGACGATGATCCTGGCCAGGTCGGTCAGGGCGTTGCTGCCCTTGCTGGGTTCCAGGCCCGCGTGGGCCGCGACGCCCTTGACGCGGATGTCGTAGAACGACCAGCCCTTGCGGGCGTGCTTCAGCGCGCCGCTGTCCGCCGCGCCCTCCAGGACCAGCGCCGCGCGGGACCTGCGCGCCCACTCGGTGACGACCGGGCCGCCCGCGGGGGAGCCGATCTCCTCGTCGGCGGTGATCAGGAACGCGACGGCGGGGTCTCGACCGGTGAGTTCGCGCAGCCGGGCGAGCCCGTAGAGGCCCTGGATCAGGCCGCCCTTCATGTCGAAGACGCCGGGGCCGGTCGCCCGGGTGCCGTCGACCAGGAACGGCCGGCGCTTGAGCGTGCCCTTCGGGAACACGGTGTCGAAGTGGCCCACCAGCAGGACGGGACGTACGTCGGCCGGGCCGAGGCGCCAGAGCAGACCGCCGGGGCGGCCGTTGCCGGGGTCGCGCGGCAGCACCGTGGGGGCGGTGCCGAGGAGGCGGGTGCCGATGTCCGCCAGGACGTCCCGGCACGCGCCGAGGGCGTCGCCGTCCGAAGACGGGGACTCCGCCCGTACCAGTCGTTCCAGATCCGTGACCATCGCCCGGGTGTCGTCGGTGAGACGGCGCAACAGGTCACGCGGGTCGAGGACTTGGGGTGCGGGCACGGCGGGACTCCTTCGGCGCGGCTTCCGTGGGGATACGCCTCTGCATGATTGCTCTGTCCCGACATGCGAAAGTTTGTGTGACCCGCCAAGTTTTGGAGCTGATCCGCCGTGCCCGACCACAACCCGGAGCACGTGGGCGCCGCCGCCGGGCACACGGACGCCGCCGGGCGCACGGACGCCGCCGCCGGGCACACGGACGCGGCTGCCGGAGACGGGACCGGTCAGTCCGGTGCCGATGCCCCGGTGGCCCTGGCCACCGTCGTGGACTGCCTCGGCCCCGGCACCGTCGCCGTATGGGCCGCGCCGCACGGCCTCGGTGTGCCGGTCCGCACGCTCACCGTCCACGAGGGCGCGCCGGCACCCGGCGGTCCGCAGGGGCCGGACGCACCGCACCCCTCCGCCCTCGACCGGTCGGGCGGGGTCCTGCTCGGCATCGGGGCCGGGAGCGAGCCCGGCGGGCTGATCCGGGCGGCGGTCGCGGCCGGGGCGAGTGCCGTGATCGTCAAGGACGGCGGGGGCGGCGGCCTGCGCGAGGCGAGCGCCCTCGGTACCGAACACGGGGTGGCGGTCCTGGCGCTGGCGGCCGACCAGGACTGGACGGACCTGATCGGACGGCTGCGCGCCCTGCTGGCCGTACGGGTGGGGCCCGGGACGCGGCGGGCCGCGATGTTCGGCCGCCGGCACGACCTGGTGAGCCTCGCCAACTCCCTCTCCCGGCTGGTCAACGGCTCGGTGATGATCTTCACCCCCGGCCAGGAGCTGCTCGCCGCCTCCCGGCTCGGCCTCGGCGACGACGAGATGCGCCGGGCCGCCGTGCTCGACCAGCACGGCCCGGTCGGGTACCGGGCGCGGCTCGTCGAACTCGGCGTCTACCGGCGGCTCTGGTCCGGCACCGAGGTCGTCGACGTCGCGGCGGTGCCCGAGTTCGGTGCGGGGCGCAGGCTCGCGGCGGCGGTGCGCGCAGGTACGGAGAACCTCGGCTCGATCTGGGTCGCCGAGGGCGGTGTTCCCGGCGAATCACTCGCCCGGAACGCCGCCGTGCTGCTCGCGGACGCCGCGACGGCCGCCGTGAGCGTGCTGCTCGGCCTCGACCAGGAGGAGGTGGCCCGGCGGCGGCTGGACGAGGAACTCTTCGGCCGCGCGCTGCTCGGCGACGTCGATCCTCGGCTGGCCGCCTCCCACCTGGTCGTCGACCCGGGGACGCCGGTCACCGTGCTCGTCGCGGACCTGTCGGCGCACGGCGGCCGGTTCGGCGCCGCCGACCTGTACCGGGCGAAGGAGGAGGCGCTGCGCCATCTCGCCGGGTACCGGTGGCGGGCGCTGGCCACCACCGGCCCCTCCCGGGTCGTCCTCGCCCTGGTGGGCCCGGTCGACCGGGACGGGATTCGGCGGGCGGCGGACGGGGTCGCCGCCGCGGTGGCCGACACGGTCGGAGCCCGGCCGCGTACCGGCATCGGGCCGTGCGTGCCGCACCTGGGGGAGCTGCCCGCCAGCCGGATGGAGGCGGAGCTGGTGGTGCGCGCCCTGGCCCGGCGCGGCGAGGTCCGCAGCGCCTGCCTGGAGGACGTGCGCGGCACCGCGAACCTGCTGGCGCTGGGCGAGGCGGTCACCGCGGACCGGCGGCTCCAGGACGGGCCGGTGCACCGGCTGCGCGCGCACGATCTGCGACGCGGCACCGCGTACACCCAGACCCTGGCGGCCTATCTCGACGCCTTCGGGGACACCGCCACGGCCGCACGGGAACTGAACGTCCACGCGAACACCCTGCGTTATCGGATGGGTCGGATACGTGAGCTGACCGGGCTCGACCTGGGCGATCCCTACGAGCGGCTGAACGCCGCCGTACAGCTTTTCGCCCTTGGGTCGAACGCGTTTGTCGAGGGCCACGAGGAAATGCCGAAAACCTCTTCGCCGTCCACAAACCGTGGGGGTACGCCCAGTTTGCACACTGCTGACCACGATCCGACGACAGGTTCCGGGTCGTGATCGACCGGTATCCGCGTGGAGGTGGAAGATGACAGAGGGCAAGAGCTCCCGGGCACGCTCGGCCGAGCGGGTGGCCACGGCCGCAGTCGCCGTGCTTTTCATGACCTGGTTGATCGATTACATCGACCGGCTTGTGATCACCCTCGCTCTGCCGGACATCGGCGAGGAGTTCGGTCTCGGCACGACGATGCAGGGCCTGATCCTCACCGCCTTCTTCATCACCTACGCGGCGATGCAGATCCCCGGCGGCATCCTCGCCGACACCAAGGGCGCCCGCCCCACCATGCTGGTGGCGGCCGGCGGCTGGGCGATCTTCACCGCGGTCAGCGGACTGGCCGTCGGGCTGACGACGATGATCGTGATCCGGGCCGTCTTCGGCATCTTCCAGGGCATGTACCCGGCGGCGTCCATCAAGGCGTTGAGCGAGCGCACCACCCCGGCACAGCGGCTGACCGCCAACGGCATCATGTCCGCGTCCAACCCGCTGGGTTCCGCGATCGCCCCCATCGTCGCCGCGCCGCTCATCGTGGCCTTCGGCTGGCGCGGGGCGTTCTGGGCGGTGTCCGTCCTCGGCCTGTTGATCGTGCTCGTGCTGTGGAAGGGGATGCCGAAGCCGCTGACGACCGAGGAACTCGCCGCCGCGACCGGCAGCGAGACGGTCGCGGAGCCGGTCGCGCAGGTGTCGCTGCGGCAGGCACTGGGCCTGCTCAAGTCCTCGATGATGTGGCGCTTCGCGCTGATGATGTGCGGGTTCAACATCATCGGGTGGGGCCTGGTGTCCTGGGTGCCGTCCTACCTCCGCGAGAACAAGGACGTCTCGCTCACCGGGGTGGGCCTGCTGTCCGGCATCCCGTGGGTCGCCGCGGCGATCAGCATGATGATCGGCGGGTACCTCTTCGACCGCTTCCTGAAGGGCAACCACCGCCGGGTGGTCATCCCCGTCATGGTGACCCTGGGCGGTCTGCTGGTGATGATGGTGCGCGCCGGGTCGGCGGGCGAGTTCATCGCCTGGGAGACCTGCGCGACCCTCGTGATGTATCTGGCCTACATGCAGATCTTCGGCCTGCCGCTGCGCATGCTGCCCCCGGAGTACGCGGGTGTCGGCGGCGGCATGGTGAACTTCGGCGGCCAGCTCGCCGGTGCCGTCTCCCCGTTCGTGATGGGCTTCCTCGCGGAACACTTCTCCTACGGTGCGGCCTTCTCCTTCCTCGGCATCGGCTGCGTCCTGGCGATCGTCGGCGCGCTGGTCACCCCGCAGACCCCGGAGGCGTTCCGGGCCGGCCTCGGCCGTCACGTGGACCTGTCGGACTCCGCCCCGAAGTCCGCCCCGGAGCCCGTCGCCGTGAGCGCCGCGTGACAGGGCCCGTACCCGTGAGCGGTACCGGCTCCGCCTCCGTCGCGCGCCTCAAGGAGCGGGCGCGGGCGGCGATCGAGGGGTACCGGGAGCGCCTGCTGGACCTCAGCGAGGACCTCCAGCGCCACCCGGAGACCGGGTTCCGTGAGCACCGGACCGCCGCGAAGGTGGCCGGGTGGTTCACGGAGCTGGAGCTCCCCTTCGAGAGCGGCCTCTCCCTCACCGGGGTGAAGGCGCGGATGTCCGGACGCACGCAGGGCCCCACCGTCGCCGTGCTCGGCGAACTGGACGCCCTCGTACTGCCCCGGCACCCGCTCGCCGACCCGGAGACCGGGGCGGCACACGCCTGCGGTCACCACGCACAGGTGGCGTCGATGATCGGCGCCGCGATCGGCCTGGCCGCCGTACGGCAGCACCTCGACGGGGACGTCGCGTTCCTCGCCGTACCG
This sequence comes from Streptomyces sp. NPDC060198, assembly GCF_042728415.1. Lineage (NCBI taxonomy): Bacteria > Bacillati > Actinomycetota > Actinomycetes > Kitasatosporales > Streptomycetaceae > Streptomyces > Streptomyces sp. NPDC060198. Next base: position 11,327 of record NZ_JBHWZJ010000108.1, read on the forward strand.
GCCGAGGAGAGCGTGGAGCTGGAGTGGCGGCGGACACGGGTACGGGCCGGTGGACTGACCCACCTCGTCGGCAAGGCCGACCTGCTGGCGCGGGGTGCCTTCGACGATGTGGACATGGCGATGCTCGTCCACACCTCGGGGCAGCCCGCCCGGCTCAGCGTCGGGGACAGCCACAACGGCTCGGTGGTGAAGCGGATCGTCTTCACCGGCCGGTCCAGCCACGCGGGCTCGTCCCCGTGGCACGGGGTGAACGCCCTGAAGGCGGCGATGCTGGCGATCAGCGCGATCGACGCCCAGCGGGACACCTTCCGCGACGAGGACGCGGTACGCGTCAACGCCGTGCTGCCGCACGGGGGCGACGCGCCCACCGCCGTACCGGACCGGGCCGAGCTCGAAGTGGTGATCCGGGCCCGCACCCTCGACGCCCTGCGCGGCGCCTGCGCCGTCGTCGACCGGGCCGCACGGGCTGGCGCGGTGGCGCTCGGCGCCCGCGCCACCGTGGAGACCACCCTCAACTACCTCCCGCACCACCAGGATCCGGCCCTCACCGAGCTGGCCAGGGCCAACGGCACCGCGCTCTTCGGCCCGGATGCGGTGGCCCCCGGCCGGCACCTCGGCGCCTCCACCGACATGGGAGACCTCGGCGCGGTCATGCCGGTGCTGCACCCCTTCACGGGGGGCGCCACCGGCGACGCGCACAGCGTCGACTACCTGGTCACCGACCACGTCCTCGCCGCCCTGGAACCTGCCGTGCTGATGGCCTGGTGCGTCATCGACCTGCTGGCCGACGGCGCCGCCGGGGCGTACGACACCCTTGCCCGGCGCGCGGCGCGTACGCCGGGCGAACCCGACGGGCGGCCCGCCGCCGAACGGTACGGCGACCTGCGGGCCGGATTCGACGGCCTGACCCACTACGACGGCGCGCGCGACGACACGGGCCGTCACGACGGTACGCACGACGACACGACCCACGGCACGGCGCGTGGGACAGAAGGAGAAGGAGAACTGTGAGCACCCCCGAGAGCACCCCCGCGCGGAACCAGCCCAGGATCGCGCTGGTCACCGGAGCGGCCGGCGGCATCGGGGCGGCCGTCGCGCGGCGGTTGAGCGAGGACGGCGTCAAGGTGATCCTCGCGGACCTGCGCGCCGACCGCCTCGCCCCGCTGGTCGCCGAGAACGCCGACTCGTTCGCCGCCCTGGAGGTCGACCTCACCGACCGTGCCTCGCTGCCCGGCTTCGTGGACCGTGCCCGCGAGGTGTTCGGCGGCCTGGACATCCTGGTCAACGCGGCCGGTCTCTACCCGAGCGCCCCGCTCCTGGAGATGCGCGACGACCAGTGGGACCAGGTCATGGACGTCAATCTGTCCGCCGTCTTCTCCCTGTCGCGGGCCTTCGCCCGGCGGCTGGTGGACGCGGGCCACGGCGGCCACATCGTCAACATCAGCTCCGGCGCCTCCGCCCGCGCCCGCCGGGGTGCCGCGCACTACTGCACCTCCAAGGCCGGACTGGACATGCTCACCAAGGCGTTCGCCCTGGAGCTCGCCGAGCACGGCATCCACGTCAACGCCGTCTCCCCGGGCTTCATCGAGGTGGACAGTGAGGTGAACCCGCTCGGCGAGGCGTACGTCCGCTCCATCCGCGGCGGGCAGCCCTGGCCCCGCGCCGGCGTCCCCGGCGACATCGCCGGTGCGGTCTCCTTCCTCTGCGGCCCGGACTCCTCGTGGATGACCGGCGCCTCGCTCTCCGTGGACGGCGGTGCGGGCACCGGCAACGCCGCACTGCCGCTGAGCTGAACGGAGGTACGACACCCATGAATCCGGAGAACCCGCGGCGCGGATACGTCTGCGTCACCTTCGACTTCGACGCCATCTCCTCCTGGATGGCCCGGGGCATGCTCACCGCGACCCCGCGCTCCCGGGGCGAGTTCGCCGCTGTCGCCGTACCCCGGCTGCTGCACATCTTGGAGTCCCGGGGCATCCCCGCGACCTGGTTCGTACCCGGGCACACCGCGCTGACGTACCCCGAGCTGACCCGTGGACTCATCGGCCGGGGGCATGAGGTCGCGGTGCACGGGCATGCGCACGAGAACGTCGCCGCGCTGGAGCCCGCCGAGGAACGCGCCGTCCTCCAGCGGTCGTTGGACGCCCTGGAGGTGGTCACCGGCATACTGCCGCGCGGCTTCCGGGCGCCCGCCTGGGACCTGTCCGACGCCTCCGTCGGTCTGCTGGTGGAGCACGGACTGCGGTACGACAGCAGCCTGATGGGCCACGACTATGCCCCGTACCCCTGCCGTACGCCGGATGTCCCGCACGACGGGGGCGTCCACTGGGGCGAGCCGGCCGGGCTGCTGGAGATCCCGGTCGCCTGGAGCCTGGACGACTTCCCGTATCTGGAGTTCCTGCGGACCCCGTCCGGACTGATGCCCGGACTGCGCGACCCCCGCGAGATGTTCGCGAGCTGGACCGCCGATCTCGACTACATGGTGCGGGACTTCGAGGACGGCGTCCTCACGGTCACCATGCACCCCGAGGTCATCGGCCGGGGCCACCGCCTCCTCGCCCTGGAGCACTGGCTCGACGAAGTCGCCTCGCGCGGCGTCGAGTTCGTCACCTGCGAGCAGGTCGCGTACCTGGTCGCGGCGGGTGCCGCCCCGGGGCGCTACCGGCCGGTCTGACCGGCCCGCCCGTATCGGCCCGTCCGACCGGTCAGGGGCCGGGCGTACCGGTACGGGCACGCACGCGACGGGCTCCCGGGCACAGCGCCCGGGAGGCCGTCGTGCTGTCGGCGCCCCGGTGGCTACTTCCGGCGGCCGGTCACCCGGGCGACCCAGGTGATGAAGTCGGCGGCGTCGGTGTTGGAGCCGTGCCCCTGGTCCCAGTACATCAGTGAGTCCACGTCGTCGCCGAGACCGTGCAGGCGCGCGGCGAGGTTGCCGACGACGGTCAGCGCGGTGTCGGTGTCCTTGGTGCCCACGCGTATCCACCAGTGCTTCGCGCGGCCGGGGTTGTGGCGCGCGAGATGGTACATCGGGTTCATCAGGTCCAGCAGGGCCGGGATGTCGCCGTCCACGCGGCCGGCGGTGAGCCCGGTGGTGTCGTGGCGCTGCCCGTACGCGGTGAAGTGCCGGGCCTCGCTGGTACCGGTGCCGAACTCGTTGTTCTCGCCGCCGGACAGGTCGAACGTGTCGAAGGCGGGAGCGGTCTTCTTCCGTGCGCCCACGTGGGTGAGGTAGTCCGCCCACGTGAAGGTGGCCCGGCCGTTCTTCCACGTGATGAAGGGGTTGGCCGTCAGGTACGCCGAACGGTCGGCATCCGAGAGGCCCTTGAGGTAGGTGTTCGCGGCCGGCCGGAGATAGGTCTCCAGCAGGTAGTCGTCGTAGTTGCGCGCGGTGAGCGGGCCGAAGCCGTTCAGCCCCTTCAGCCGCAAGGACGCCTGGTATTCCACGAATTGGGCCCGTAGCGCCTTGGACACGGTCTGGTCCAGCGTGCCGCTCTGCGGGGTGTTGGCGCCCCAGTTCCACTCGTACGCGCCGTCGGCGTGCTCCAGGTCGGTGATCGGGCACCAGTCGCCGCTGGCGAACACGGCGTCGCTCGCGTCGGCCGCGCCGATCTCCTCGAGGTGCGGGGCGTAGAGCGAGCTGTCCCCGGAGGCGCCGAGGAGCGCCGAGAGCGCGCCACCCGCACTGGTGCCGGTGGACACGATGCGGCGGGTGTCGCCGGGTATGCGGCCCTGGTTGGAACGGACGTACCGGACGGCCGCCTTGAGGTCCACGATCGCGGCGGGCGCGGTGCCGTAGTACGTACCGTTCGCGTCGGTGAGGGTACGGCCCCGGCAGCCCGGCTCGACGACCACGTACCCGGCGGCCAGGCCCAGCTCGGGGAGGCTGACCATCTCGCCCATGCCGTTCAGCATGCCGTTCGAGCCGGAGGGCGCTTCGCCGGTGCCGGTCGTCGGGGCGCCGGTGCCCGTGCCCGTATCGGCCGGAGGTGTGCCGCCCGCCCCGGGGCCGCCCGCCCCGCCCAGATCGCCCATCTCCATCGCGGCCTCGCCGACAGCGGCGGCCGTGGCCACGCTCGCGGGGAAGTAACCGCCCACGGCGTTGGAGAAGAGAATCGGCGCGTTCGCCGCATCCACGGCCTTGCCGTCGATCCTCACGGGAACGCTGACCACCAGACTCTGGTGCTCCGCGTCGACCGGCGCGGTGACGTAGGTGATGGCCTTCCAGAAGTGGTAGGTCACCTCCTTGTCGCCCTCGTCGGTGGTGATGGTCGTGGTCAGTTCGGTGTACGCGCTCGGGTCGAAGGCCAGGGCCCCCGGATTTCCCGGCTTCCCCGTATTCCGCGAAGAGTTGCGGCTTTCCGCCTGCGCGTTCGCGGCGAATCCCCCGACCGCTGCCGCCCCTGCGACCGAGCCGAGGCCCACGACGACGGTCCTGCGTTTCACTGCCCTGTGCTTCACGGATTTCTCCCTTTGCGGCGGCCGGAACCGCCGCACGTGCAATGGTCGCGTGCAACTGCCGCGTGCGCCGGACGACTACGCGGGTGCATTACTTCTGCGTTTTCGAACCTATGCCATCGTCCAGCGAATCTCCAACAATCCTGTTGGCTTTCCCGCAAAGCGCACAGGTAAAGGAGATGGTATTCACAGAAATGAATGTGAGAATTTCCTGAGCGAATATCTGAGAATTTCTCATGATTGCCGTGGAGATTCTTTGTGGTCTGCGCTCCCGCGAGAGGCACGGCGGTGCGGCGACGACGAGGCCCGGGGCGACCGGTGAGGGAGGAAGAGGGTGTACCCACCTCTTTCCACTCTCAACATATAGCGCACGGGGGGCCTTGCGGCAAGGCCCCCTCGGTGGCGCACAATCGGCGGCCGACCCCGGAATTCCGGACGTCGTCCGCCCCACCCCGGAGCCGCCCGCATGCCGTCCCCGCACCCCGCAGCACCCCTGAGCAGCTCCCCGGCCGGGAGCGCGTTCGCGCTGCCCGACCGCCTCGCCGCGAAGGCCGACCCCCGGCTGACCGCCCGCGACGAGGAGCACTTCGCGGCCGTCGCCCGGAGCCTGCAGGAGTCGATCGCCGAGCTGACCTCCCAGCTCGACGCGGCCCGCAGGGCGCCCGGCGGTGCGGGCCGGCAGGCGATGGACCGGGACAACGAGATCCGCCGCCTGACCGCCCGCCTGCGCACCCTGCGCCGCTTCGGCCTCGACCTCTGCCTCGGGCGCATGGTCGCCGGCGCCGGGGAGGAGCCGGTGTACGTCGGTCGGCTCGGGCTCACCGACCGTGCGGGTCACCGGCTGCTGCTCGACTGGCGCTCGCCCGCGGCCGAACCGTTCTTCGGGGCCACCCACGCCAACCCGATGGGCCTGGCGAGCCGCCGCAGGTACCGCTGGACCGACGGCCGGATCAGCGACTACTGGGACGAGGTCTTCACCCCCGACGGCTTCGACGGGCACGCCGCGCTGGACGACCAGTCCGCCTTCGTCGCGAGCCTCGGCGCCGACCGCTCGCCCCGGATGCGGGACGTCCTCTCCACCATCCAGGCCGACCAGGACGCCATCATCCGCGCCGGATCGCGCGGTGCCCTGGTCGTGGACGGCGGACCGGGCACGGGGAAGACCGTCGTGGCGCTGCACCGCTCCGCGTACCTCCTCCACTCCGATCCGCGGCTCGGCCACCGCCGGGGCGGTGTGCTCTTCGTCGGCCCGCACCGGCCGTACCTGGACTACGTCGCCGACGTCCTGCCCAGCCTCGGGGAGGAGGGCGTGCAGACCTGCGTCCTGCGCGACCTCGTCGCCGAGGGCGCCGGGGCGTCCGCGGAGAAAGATCCGGAGGTGGCGCGGCTGAAGGCCTCGCGGAGGCTGGTGGTGGAGGCGGTCGAGGCGGCTGTCCGGTTCTACGAGGAGCCGCCCGCCCGGGGCATGACCGTCACCACCCACTGGGCCGACGTCAAGCTGAGCGCCCAGGAGTGGGCGGCGGCCTTCGCTGCGGCGGAGCCCGGCACCCCGCACAACGAGGCCCGCGAACAGGTCTGGGAGGAACTCGTCACCATCCTGGTGGACAAGCACGACGAGGACACCCCCACCGAACGGCTCGGGGAATCCCTGGGCAAGAACCGGGAGCTGGTGGAGGCGTTCGACCGTGCCTGGCCGCTGCTCGACGCCGCCGACCTGGTCGGGGACCTCTGGTCCGTACCGGCCTACCTCCGCAGGTGCGCCCCGTGGCTGGAGGCCGACGAGCGGAGCCTGCTGCGACGCGAGGACTCCCGCGCCCAGGAGTGGACCGTCTGTGACCTGCCGTTCCTGGACGCCGCCCGGCAGCGGCTCGGCGACCCCGACGCCGCGCGCCGCCGACGCCGGGGCGAGGCGCTGATCGCCGCCGAGAACGCGCGGATGGCCGAGACCGTGGACGCCCTGCTGGAGGCCGACGACGACGGCGAGGGCGTCATCACGATGCTGCACGTGCGCGACATGCGGGAGGCGCTCACCGACGAGTCCGCGCTCCCAGGCACCGACCCCGACCTGCTCGCGGGCCCGTTCGCGCACATCGTCGTCGACGAGGCGCAGGAACTCACCGACGCGGAATGGCAGATGCTGCTGCTGCGCTGCCCGTCCCGCAGCTTCACCATCGTCGGCGACCGCGCGCAGGCCCGCCACGGGTTCACCGAATCCTGGCGGGAACGCCTCGGACGGATCGGACTCGACCGGATCGAACAGGCCGCCCTGAGCGTCAACTACCGCACCCCGGCGGAGATCATGGCCGAGGCGGAACCGGTCGTCCGGGCGGCACTGCCGGACGCCAACGTGCCGACCTCCGTCCGCAGCAGCGGCATCCCCGTCACCCACGGTTCCGTCGCCGACCTCCGCACGGTCCTCGACGACTGGCTCGACACCCACCCGGAGGGCATCGCCTGCGTCATCGGCGACCCGGCGTTCCGCGCGACCGCCCGGGTGCGGTCCCTGACTCCGCAGCTGGCCAAGGGACTTGAGTTCGACCTCGTCGTCCTGGTCGACCCGGATTCCTTCGGTCCGGGAATCGAGGGGGCCGTGGACCGGTACGTCGCGATGACCCGGGCCACGCAGCGGCTGGTGGTCCTGAGGAGGGCCTGACCGGGCACCCGGGGTGCTGCCGGGAGCCGGGAGTCGTGGGGCGTGGGCGTGGGGCGGTTGGCGGAGCCGGTGCGGGGAGTCGGGTGCCGCCCGTGAGCGGTGCGCGTACCGGCTTCCCGCGTGGGTCTATCCGTTCAGCAGTGCGGCGATCCTGGCGGCGGCCTTCTCGGCCGATCGCTGCTTGATCGGCCCCTCCATGGCCACGGCACGGAGCCCGACCCGCGTGCGGCTGCCCGGACTCCGGGTCAGGACGGCGGTGACCACGACCGGATTCATGGCCCCGACACCGCCGGAGGCGACGACTCGGACCACCCGGCGGTCACCGCCGGCGGCGACGGGCGCCGCCTCCGTCATCGGTCCGGCCTCTTCGAGTACGTCGGTGACGTGCCGCACGGCGTCGTCGAAGTGCCGCGGGAGGACGAGGTCGAGCTCCTGGACGTGCTTCTTCAGCAGCTTTCCGACGAACTTGGTCATCATGAACTCGTACAAGCGGCGGTTGGCCCCGGAGGCGACAGCCACCGCGGTCAGTTCCTCCCGCAGTATCCGGTCCTCGCTGGGGTCCTCGTTCGGGTCCTCGTTCACGTTCCTGGCGCGACTCATGAGCCCACCCTCCCCGTTCTACATGCCCAGTACATCTACCGGGGTCATTATGCGGCCGCGGCGAACGGGGCGACGGGCGGGCCCGTCGGGGAGTCCGGACGTCGCGCTCAGACGGTCCTGGCCAGGACGAGGTCATTGATCCCGAGCATGTCGATGGCGCCGCCCCGGGCGTCCAGCAACCGGCCTGTCTCCAGCAGGAGTTGCCTCAAGTGCCGTTCGGGCAGGACGCGGTAGGCGGAGACCGAGGCGAGAAAGTCGAGGTAACGGGCGGTGTCGTACCGCAGGTTGTGGCGGTAGCGCACCGTACGCAGGTCGGTGAATCGCCCGTCGCGCCGGATCTCGTCCACCGGCCAGCCCGGTCCCACCTGCCCGTCCACGGTGCCCGCCTCTTCGCCGTAACGGGAGGCGAGTGCGTCGTGCGGGGGCTCCTCCACACCGTGGCGGCGGTCGATGTCCCGCAGCGCGGCGAACAGTTCGGGGTCGATCGCCGCGACCGGATTCCAGAACAGAGCCAGTGTCCCGCCGGGTCCGAGTGCGGAGTGGGCGAGGTCCCAGCGGCGCACAGGGTCCACCCAGTGCCAGGAGGTGGCGGCGTACAGCAGACCGAAGTCGCGACCGCCGGGGCTCCACGCCTCGAAGTCGCCCGCCACCACCTCTACATGGGGGTACGTGGCCGTGTTGCGGCGCAGCACCTCGGCCATCCGGGCGTCCGGCTCGACACAGACGACCGGTACCCCGCGTGCTGCGAAGAGCCCGGTGGCCTTGCCGGTACCGGCGCCGACCTCCAGGGCCGCGCGGTCGCCGAGGGCCGCGTACTCCAGCACCTCCGTGACCAACTCCTCGGCGTACCCGGGGCGCCCGTCGTCGTACGCCTCGGCCACCTCGCCGAAGACCGTGCGGCGCGGGGCCGCGCGTCCGGTGTCCTTGAACCGGTCGGGTGCGGCGGCCATGGGTGTCCTTCCGTTCCGGGGTGAGGCGAGGTGAGGGGTGCGGGGTGGTGGTCGTGGTGCGCGGGCGTCGTCAACCTACCGGTGGGTGGTGCCTCGCGGTCAGGGAATCGCGCCTCCGCGCGGGTCCAGTGCGCGCCGGGCGGCGCTGATCACGTGATGCGCCTCGGCCCCGTACACCGCCGAATCCTGGAGGGTCTTCCACGTCCGCCGGTAGAGAGCCGAGGTGTGGGAATCGCCCGGCCGGTGTTCCGCAGCCCCGTCGCGGACACGCCGTGAGCGTGTCGGTGACGGGGCTGCGGTTGGTCCTGCGCGCGATACCGGGCCGGTCGTGTTCCGTACCCCGTGGTGGCCCCGCCGGGTGTGAGCG
>NZ_JBHWZJ010000109.1:0-20250 GCF_042728415.1 Streptomyces sp. NPDC060198
CCCTCGTACGTACCGCCGCGCGGCTACCAGGTGTAGTTCGGGTTCACCTTCATGCAGGCTTCCTCGTCCTCGCCGTTGAGGGCCTGCGCCGACTCGGGGGTCTTGTCGTCCTCCCCGGCGGGGTAGCTGCCCTCGTCGCGCCAGTCGGCACCGATCGCCAGGGAGATCCCCGACACGTCGGTCGACTTCTTCACCAGGGACACCGGGATGCCCAGCGCCTTGGCGACCGCCTGGGCGTCGCCCTCCAGATCCGCGCTCGGGTACAGGACGCCGGTCCGCGCCGACCCGGTGATGTCCGAGGAGTCGAGGGTGGCCCGGGCGAAGCCCGCCTCCTTGAGCTGGTCCCGTACGTCACCGGCCCGGCCGGAAGCCGGACCCTGGGAGTCGGTGGCCGTCGCGTTCCGCACCGACACGGCGATCTCGTCGACCGGCGCGGACGGGTCCGTGGGCGTGGGCGAGGCCGTCGCCGTGGGCTTGGACGCCTTGCCGTCGAGCGGGACGTCGTCGCGCACCATCCGGAACAGCTGCTCGGCGTCGCCGGGCTTCGGGAGGACCCGGCCTTCGAGCGCCCCCGTGGCGTAGACGTTCGGCATGGTGGTCATCGTGATCCGCTTGGTCGGGACCTTCTTCAGCTCCCCGGCCAGGTCGTACAGCTTCTTCATGTCGAGGCCCGTGTCGAGCGTGAGCGCGTTGCTCGCGGCCTCGGCCAGGCTCATCAGCTTCCCCGGATCGGTCAGCTTGGTGCCCGTGCGGAGCTCGCGGACCATCGAGTTCAGGTACTGGTGCTGCGCCTGTGCCCGGTCCAGGTCGGTGTTGCCCCCGAAGCCGTACCGGGTGCGCAGCCACTGGAGGGCCTGCTTGCCCATGACCGAGGTGGTGCCCTCCTTCAGACGGAGGCCGGAACCGGAGCCTTTCGCGTTGTGCGAGTAGATGTTGGCGTCGACGCAGACGGGTACGCCGCCGACGGCGTCGGCCATCGACACCACGCCGGAGAAGTCGATCATCATGAAGTGGTCGATGGTGATGCCGGTCAGCTCGTACCACGCGGCGACCGTGCAGCCCGGACCGCCGCGCCCCAGGCTCGTGTTGGTCATGACCAGGGAGGTGGACGCCTCGTAGACCTTGCCGGTCTTCGGGTCCGTGCACTTGGGCATCTTCAGCATGGTGTCGCGCGGCATGCTGACCACCGACAGGTTGGTCCGGTCCGCCGAGAGGTGGAGCAGCATCTGCACGTCCGCGAGCGGCGTGCCGTTGAAGGTCTCCTTCGCGCCGCCCAGCTTCTGGTTCTCCGCGGTGTCACGGGCGTCGGAACCGATGAGCAGGATGTTGAGCGGAGTCTGACCGGCCGCGTTGGCCTTGTGCTCGGTCATCTTCTTGTCGCCGAGGGTCAGTTCCTCCTTCTTGATGTTGTTGTTCAGGTGCTGGTAGTAGAGATAGCCGGCCGCGCCGGTGCCGAGTATGAGCAGCGCGAGCACCGAGGAGGCCCAGCGCAGGACGCGCCGCTTGCCTTTCCCCGGCGCACCTCCGGGGCCGCCGCCGTCGCCCTTGGGGGGCTGCCGGGGGCCGGGTACGGAACCCCCGTCGCCGCTGCCGGCGTCCCCCGGCGTCCCCTCCTCGGCGGCTCCGCCGTCCGGCTTCCCGCCCTCTCCCGTACCGTTCTCCGCTTCCCCGTCGGCGTAGAGACTGTCGTCCCAGCCGAGTTGATCGGCCTGGGGAACGCGCGGTCGCGTCCCCTCCCCGGGCGTGCTGTTCCGTCCCAACGGGACCCCCCCTGCTGCTCAGACTCTCGCGGTGGCGTGACGAACGGGTTTCACTCGCTGCACACCGCCTTGTCGGCGCTGGCCCTCTGAATGTCGGTGGGTGCCGTGGCGGGCGCGTCGACGGCCACCCCGGCCCCCTTGAAGTCGGCGCCGAGCGTCAGCGTCATCGCTTCCAGCCCCTCGGCGTCCTCGGTGCCCTTCTTCAGGGCCGACGCGGGCAGCCCCATCATGTCGGCGAGCGCTCGGGCCTGGTCCGCCTGGTTGGGCGCGTACGCGAGCGTCGTCTTGTCGGCCTTGGCGGGCGCGTTGGCCTTGTTGGTGGACTTCAGCACGCCCTTTTCGAGCTGGAGCCAGCTGACGGTGGCTCCGGCCGCGCCGTCGATGTCCCCGCCGTTGTACACGTCCACCCGTACGTCGGCGGCCTTCGCCCGCGTCCCCTCCAGCAGGGCTTCCTGCGCGCTCTTCGCCTTCGCGGCGGCGGCCTTCTTCTGCGCCGCCACCTCCGTGAGGGAGACGTCCTGGCGCATCGTCTCGAAGAGCTGCTCGGCCTTGGTCGGATGGGCGACCACGGTGACCGGGGTCGGCTCGTCCGGGTTGTCTATGACCGGAACCGTGGTGAAGGTGATGTTCTTGGCGTCGACCTTGGCGAGCTCCTTGGCGAGGGTGGTCAGCTTCGCGACCGAACCGATGCCCGAGTCGACCGTCAGCGCCTTGGTGGCCGCGTTGGCGAGCTTGAAGAGCTTCGTGGGGCTCGTCAGGGTGTCGTCCGACTTCATCTGCCGGATCATCGAACCGAGGAACTGCTGCTGGACCTTGATCCGGTCCAGGTCGCTCTCGTTGCCGAAGCTGTGCCGGGTCCGCAGCAGGGCCAGGGCCGTCTCGCCCTCCACCTTCGACTCGCCCTTGGGCAGCTTGAGGTGGGACTTGGAGTCGTCGATCGGCTTGGCCATGCAGACGGTCACACCGCCGACCGCCGTGGAGAGTTCCTTGACCGCGTTGAAGTCCACCATCATGAAGTGGTCGACCGACAGGCCGGTGAGCTCCTTGACGGTGCGCATGGTGCAGCCGGGGTCGCGGCCCTCCTGGCCCAGGCTGGTGTTGAAGCGTTCCTTCTCGGTCCCGGGGATGACCTCGGTGGTCCCGTCGGCCTGCTTCGTCTCGCAGTCGGGGATGTCCATGACCAGGTCGCGCGGGATGCTGAGCGCGGTCGCGTTGGTCCGGTCCGCCGAGACGTGGAAGAGGATGTTGGTGTCGGCGTGGCCGACGCTGCCGGCGTCGCCGTAGCCCTCGTTGCCCTCGCCGGTCCGCTTGTCGGTGCCGATGATCAGGATGTTCATCGGGCCCGGACTGGTGACGTTCTTGTTGCCGGCGCTGCCCACGTCGACCGTGCCTATGTTGCCGTTGAAGTGCCGGTAGAGGGCGTACGCGCCGCCCGCCCCCGCGACGACCAGGAACGCCGTCACACCGCTCGTCCACAGCAGGAACGTGCGCTTGCCGCTCTTCTTCGCCTTGCGTTTGCGGCGGCCCGCCGGGGTCTCCGGCTCGGCGGGCCGCCGGTTTCCGCCGGCCCGGCGGCTGCGCTGGCCCGGCACCCTGTCGTCCCGGGGCGGGGTGTCCTCTTCGCCCGGTTCCGAGGTGGGGGCCCGGCGGCGTCCGCCCTGGCGGGGTTCTCCGGCAGTCGATTCGCTTCTCCCGCGCGGAACTCGCGGGCTGTCACCCACCGGCGGGGAAAGCTCTTCGGAGTTGTTCAGTCGCAGTTCGTAATTGCCAGTCTGCGGGTTCAGTACCCACTGGTCCGCGGGGTCGATATCGTCCGCCCGTCCACGGCTTTGCGCATCCACGGTCGCCTGGGTCCTCCGTCGGTGCCACGCGAGGCGCCTCCCCCGAAAAGGCGCTTCAAATCTGCGTTCCAGAAGTGCGTGGCCGGAAGGCTGGACGCACTGGATCGCGTCACACTATCCGCCCGTTCCGGGCTCCAGTGACGGGCGTGACACATTCCACGCTCCCTACAACCGGGCATTCCACTCATTCCGCGTCGATTGTTCCGTCTCGCTTGAGAATTGCTTTACTCCTTACACAGGTCATCCGCAGCATTCGTGCCCGAGTAAGTGGGGTTCGGGGTCGCCCTGGCCGCATCGGCGGTCGTGCCGGCCCTTTTCCGGGGGGTGGCTCCGCTGCCCGAATTCTTGGCCGGTACGACCGTCACCGGGGCGTCTTCGCGTAGTTGTCCGAAGAGCTTGTCGGCATCCGGTTGTACCAATTCATCCCGATTCGGGTTCTGGGGGTAGGGCCGGCGCGGGACGGTCAGGAACTGCACCTTGGCCGTGGGCACGTTCCGCATTCCGCGGACCAGTCCGTAGAGGTCCCGCAGCGAGTCCAGGCCGTCGTCCGTCGTCAGCGACTTCGTGGCGGCGTCGAGCACGGGGTAGAGCCGGGCCGGATTGAGCAGGACGCCATTGCTCCGCACCTTGTTCACCAAGGCGGCGAGGAATTGCTGCTGCCTGTTCATTCGCTCGGTGTCGCTGCCGTCGCCGAGCGACTTGCGCGCGCGTACGTACCCGAGCGCCTGCTCGCCGTCGAGCGTGTGCTGCCCGGTGGAGAGCCTCAGGTGCGCCGCGGGGTCGTCGATGGGCTCCCGGACGCAGATCCGCACGCCGTCCACCGCGTCGACCATGTCCTTGAACCCGCTGAAGTCGACCACCACGTGGTGGTCGACGCGGATCCTGGTCATCCGCTCCACCGTCCGGACCGTGCAGGCCGTGCCGCCGATCTCGAAGGCCCAGTTGAACTGGGCGGTCGTCGCACCGGTCGCCCTGCCGCCGGAGCCGTGGCAGCTGGGGATCTCCACCATCAGGTCCCGGGGCACCGACACCGCGGTGGCGCTCTTCCGGTCCGCCGCCAGGTGCAGCAGGATCACCGTGTCCGAGCGCTGCCGCCCGCCGTCGTCCCGGCCGTACTTCCGGTTGTCGCCGGCCCGGCTGTCGGAGCCGATGAGCAGGATGTTCTGGGCGTCCGTCACGAGGGCGGTGGGCCGTTCGCGCTCGTACGCCCGCAGCTCGGCCTCCGCGGCGGTGTCGGTCCGGATGTTGCCGTTCAGCTTCCGGTACAGCCACCAGCCCGCACCCGCCGCGACCAGGACCACGAGCGCCGCGCCCGCGGCCGTCCACCGCACCCAGTGACGTTTGCGCCCGTCCGGCCGCCCGGCCCTGGGACGTTCCGCCCAGGTGCCCGGCGCGCGGGCGTCGTCCGGCCCCCCGTTCTCGTCCCGCCCGCCCTCGTCGTGGCGGCCGGGATCGGGGTCGGGGTCGGCCGGCGTGCCAGCGCTGTCGGTCACGGCTGCGTCCATCCTCGGGTGGTCGGTACCGCCGATGATGTACCCGAGCCGCCGCCCAGCCCCGGGGACCGGGCCCGCGAAGGGCCGGACGAGTGACCCTCGCAGCGCTTTTCATACCGCGCGCCCCGCCTGGCGGCTCGGACCGGTCCGCCGGTCAGGCCGCGCGGTGGGACGGGCCCCGCAGGCGGGACGGGATCGGCCGTTCAGGCCGCGCGGTGGGACGGGCCCCGCAGGCGGGACGGGATCGGCCGTTCAGGCCGCGCGGTGGGTGACCCGCTCGCTCTCCACCCGCTTCGCCAGCCCGTCCTCGTCCAGCTGCCCGAGGTGGCGGCAGAGCACCACCGAACCGCCCGACGCCAGCGGCGCCCAGAGCCCGGCGGAGAGCCCCTCCCAGCTGTCGTACGAGCGCCCCGACAGCAGCCGCGAACCGGGCGCGAGCCCCAGTCCGGCGGCGTCCTCACGGGCGCGGGCGACGAGCTGCGCACCCGTCAGCTCCGCCCCGTCCACGACGAGCGCGAGGGCATCCGGGTCCACCGGCTGGAAGGGGGCGAACCGGTCGCCCTGGCCCGGCACCTCGACCGCGTAGTCGGCGAAGCCCTCGGGCGCGACCGGGAAACGGCCGCCCAGCGGACGCAGCGCCAGGGCGACGCGCTCGCCCCGGCAGGCGCGGGCGCGCTCCAGCGTGTCCGGGCCGCTCACCACGAGGTCGGCCGCCGCCGGGTCGCCGCCCACCTCGGCGACCACGCCGACCGAGGAACAGGCGAGGAGCCAGACGGCCGCCTGCCAGTGCGCGGGGAGCAGCAGGGCGAGCCGGTCACCGGGCTCGGCGGCCAGGTCGCCCTGGAGGAGATTGGCGGTCTTGGCCACCCAATTGGCGAAGGTGGCGACCGAAAGTTCGACGCGCTCGCCGGTGGCGTCGTCGTAGAAAGTGACCAGGGGGCGGGCCGGGTCCGTGAGGAGCGCGGATCGCAGCAGGTCGGCAGGGGTGCGGTCGCTGGCGTTCATCCGCGCAAGGGTACGCGGCACCGGCCCCCGGCGGTCCGTGAACGGGTACGCCGGGCCACCGTTCGGCAGACGGGCCGTCAGGGCACCGGGGCGCCTGTCGAGTGGCCGGGCGTATCAGCCTATTTGAGGATCAATGACATGCGTACTCTCCACGCCGCAACGATCGGCGTCACCTGTGCGGCCGCACTCACCCTCTCGCTCGCCGCGTCCACCCCCGCGCTCCCGGTGGCGCCGGCATCGGCGGCCCCGGCCGCCGACCCGCCCGGCTCGACGCAGTCCCTCCCGCTCCTTCCGCTCACGGAGAACCGGGCCGCGGGGGAGACGGCCGCCACCGCGGCGCAGGGCCTCACTCCCAGGGAGGTCGAGCCCTTCTCCCTCCTCGGCGTCGTCTGGGACGACGCGGCGACCGAGCTGCCCGGCACGGTCGAGGTCCGGACCCGCGCCACCGCCACCGCCCGGTGGTCCGGCTGGCAGGCCGTCGAGACGCACAACGACGAGCATGCGGCGGAACCCGGCACCCCCGAGGGCGACGCGGCCTCCGTGCGCGGCGCGACCGCCCCGCTCTGGGTCGGCGCGTCCGACGCGGTCGAGGTGCGGGTCCGGCCCACGGTCACCGACCTGTTCGGCCGCGCCGCCGAACCCGCGGTCCTCCCGAAGGGGCTGCGCCTCGAACTCGTCGACCCCGGCGCGGACCCGGCGCCCGCCACCGCGAGCACGGTTGTGGGCGCGCAGACGGCGGCCGGTGCGACGGCGACGGGCGGGACGGGTGCGGAGGCGGCCGTGCCGCCCGACACGGACACCGCCGACGTCGCCGTGCTGCCCGCGCTCAGCCGCGCCCAGACGATCGCCGACGCGCAGGCCCGAGGGCTGGGGCTCCCGGCCGGACCCGAGGCGGAGCAGGGGGCGGACGCGCCCCGGGCCGGGTCGGCGGTCGCCGCCGCGAAGCCGTACATCGGCCCCCGCCCGGGCATCATCACCCGCAAGGGGTGGGGCGCGGACGAGAAGCTGCGCGAAAGTCAGTTCGCGTACACCACGACGGTGAAGGCGGCCTTCGTCCACCACAGCGCCACCGGGAACAACTACACCTGCTCCCAGTCGGCCTCCATCCTGCGCGGCATCTACCGCTACCACGTCAAGAGCAACGGCTGGCGGGACATCGGCTACAACTTCGCCGTCGACAAGTGCGGGAACATCTACGAGGGCCGGGCCGGCGGTGTCACCAGGGCGGTCCTCGGCGCGCACACGCTCGGCTTCAACAGCAAGACCATGGGCATCGCGGTGCTCGGCAGCTACGCCAGCACCAATCCGCCCACCGCGGCGGTGAACGCCGTCGCCAAGCTCACCGCGTGGAAGCTCGGGCTCTTCGGGATCAACCCGAAGGGAACCGTCACCCTCGTCTCCGGTGGCGGCAACAGGTACAAGAAGGGCAGTTCGGTCAAAATGAACGCCATTTCCGGGCACCGCGACGGATTCGCAACCGAATGCCCCGGCGCACGTCTCTACAAGAAGCTCGGCACGACCCGGACCACCTCGGCCCGCCTCCAGGGGCGCTGACCGGGGCCGGGCCGACGGGTCTGCATACACTGGCCAGCCGAACGAGGCCCGGCCCCCGGCAGGAAGCAGAGAACAGACGCCGTGACAGAGGCAAGAGAAGCGATCCTCCTGGTCGGTGGGAAGGGCACCCGGCTCCGTCCCCTCACGGTCCGCACCCCGAAGCCGATGGTGCCGGCGGCGGGTGTCCCCTTCCTCACCCACCAGCTGGCCCGCGCGCGGGCGGCCGGGGTCGAGCACATCGTGCTGGCGACCTCCTACCTGGCCGAGGTGTTCGAGCCGCACTTCGGTGACGGCTCGGACCTCGGCCTGCACATCGAATACGTCACCGAGCGCGAACCACTGGGCACCGGCGGCGCGATACGCAACGTGGCCCACAAGCTCACCTCGGGTCCCGACGAGCCGGTGCTCATCTTCAACGGCGACATCCTCACCGGCCTGGACATCCGGGCCCTGGTGGCCACCCACACCGACTCCGGCGCGGACGTCTCGCTGCATCTCACCCGGGTCCAGGACCCGCGTGCGTTCGGCCTCGTCCCCACCGATGCCTCGGGCCGGGTCACCGCCTTCCTGGAGAAGCCGCAGACGCCCGAGGAGATCGTCACCGACCAGATCAACGCGGGGGCGTACATCTTCCGCCGCTCGGTCATCGACTCGATCCCCGCCGACCGGCCGGTCTCCGTGGAACGCGAGACCTTCCCGGGACTGCTCGCCTCGGGCGCCCACCTCCAGGGCATGGTCGACTCCACGTACTGGCTCGACCTCGGCACCCCGCAAGCGTTCGTACGCGGCTCCGCCGACCTCGTCCTCGGCCGCGCGCCCTCCCCGGCCGTCCCGGGCCGCTGCGGCGAACGCCTGGTGCTGGCGGACGCGCGGGTGGCCCCGGACGCCAAGCTCAGCGGCGGCACGGTCGTCGGCGAGCGCGCGGTCATCGGCGAGGGTGCCCGGATCACCGGCTCGGCGGTGCTCGCCGACGCGGTGGTCGAACCCGGCGCCATCGTCACCGACTCCCTCGTCGGAGCCGGCGCGCGGATCGGCAGCCGTACGGTGCTGTCCGGCGCGGTCGTCGGCGACGGCGCCCGGGTCGGCGCCGACAACGAGCTGCGCGACGGCGTCCGCGTCTGGTGCGACGCCGTCCTCCCGGACGGGTCGGTCCGCTTCTCCTCGGACGAGTGAGGCACGCGGACCGGTGAGGCAAGCGGACCGGTGAGGCACGCGGACCGGTGAGGTACGTCTCGGGACCCGGCGGTCCGGGGCCCCGGGCACCCCGGAGCCGTACCCTCGGAAGGGCCCCCGCACCCGCCGAACCACCCGAGGACGCCGACCCGTGGCAGGACGCTTCGCCCCCCGCACCGCGCGCACCGGCCTGCCCCGGCAGTCACCGGCCACCGCGCGCGGGGGAGCGGCCACGGGCGGGCCCGCCCCGGTCGAGGCCCCGCTGACGCGGGAGTGGACCCCGCCGGGCCCGCTCGACCTCCGCCTGGTCCTCGGACCGCTGCGGCGCGGGGTCGGCGACCCCACCTTCCGTACGACCGACGACGGCAGCTTCTGGCGGGCCACCCGCACCCCGGCGGGCCCCGGCACCCTGCGCGTCCGCGCGCTGCCCGGCGGCCGGGTCACGGCGACCGCATGGGGGCCCGGCGCCGACTGGCTCCTCGACCAGCTGCCCGAACTGCTCGGCGCGGGCGACGACCCGGACGCCTTCGAGCCGCGCCACCGGCTGCTCGCCCTCGCCCGGCACCGTCGCCCCGGGCTGCGCCTGCTGCGCACCGGACTGGTGCTGGAGTCCCTGATCCCTTCGGTCCTCGAACAGAAGGTCACCACCACCGAGGCCTACCGCGCCTGGCGGCTCCTGGTGCGCCGGCACGGCACCCCGGCCCCCGGGCCCACCGCCGAGCTCGGGCTGTACGTCATGCCCGACCCGCGCGCCTGGGCGCTGGTGCCGTCCTGGGAGTGGCACCGGGCCGGCGTCGACGCCAAGCGGTCGGACACCGTCATGCGCGCGGTACGCGTGGCCCGCCGACTGGAGGAGGCGGCCGGCATGGAGCTGCCCGAGGCGAAGGCCCGGCTGGAACTGATCCCCGGCATCGGCCCGTGGACCTCCGCCGAGACCCTCCAGCGGTCCAACGGTGCCCCGGACGCGGTCACCACCGGCGACTACCACCTGCCGGGCATCGTCGGGCACGCCCTCGCCGACGACCGGCACGCCGACGACGTCCGGATGCTGGAGCTGCTCGCCCCCTACGCGGGCCAGCGCCACCGCGCGACCCGGCTGATCCTGCTCTCGGGCGTGAGCCGGCCGCGCCGCGGCCCCCGGATGACCCCGGGCGACATCGCGCGGCTCTGAAAGCCGGGACCCGGCGGACGCTCAGCGCACCGTGAGGAAGTCCTCCGCGTCCCGGACGGCCCGCTCGCGCGGCGCCGTCGCCGGGCGGCCGATGGCCACCGCGCCCAGCGGGTCCCAGGATTCGGGCAGATCCAGCACCTCGCGCACCACGGACCGGCAGAACATCGTGGAGGACACCCACGCCGAACCGAGCTGCTCGCCCGCCAGCGCCACCAGGAAGTTCTGCACCCCGGCCCCGGCCGCGACCACGAACATCTCGCGCTCCGCGGTGTCCCGCCGCGCGTCGCCGTAGTGGTGCGAACCGTCCATCACCAGGCAAGGGACCGCCAGGTACGGCGCCGAGCGCAGCACATCGCCCCGGCGCACCCGCTTCCGGATCGACTCCTCGCTCTTCCCGTCGCGCCGCAGATCGTCGATCCAGGCGTCCCGCATCGCGTCGAGCAGCCGGATCCGCGACTCCTCGGACTCCAGCAGCACGAAGCGCCAGGGCGTCGTGTGGTGCGGCGCCGGGGCGGTCACCGCAGCGGCCACCGCCCGCCGGACCGCTCCCGGGTCCACCGGATCACCGGTGAACTCCCGCACGGTGCGCCGCAGCGTCACCGCCTCCCGGACCGCCTCGGACGTACCGAGCCGGAACATGTCGTCGGCGGCGACCCGTACCAGCGCCCGCGCACCCGCGGGCTCCTCCGGGTAACCGTCGGGGGCGACCACGTGCCCGAGCCCGCGCACCACCGCGACCGGCAGCCCGGCCGCCTTGCCCTTCACCAGGTCGCCCGCGGCGGCCAGCTCGTCGGCGGTGGCGACCACCGTCGCGTTCAGCGGATTGCCGTACGCGTCCGTACCGCCCCGCAGGTCGTCCAGGACCCGCACCCCGGCCGCGCCGATCGCCACGTCCGTCAGGCCCGCCCGCCACGGCCGTCCGAAGGTGTCCGTGACGACGACGCCGACCTCCACGCCCAGCGTGTCCCGCAGCCCGTCCCGGATCTCCCGGGCCGAACGGTCCGGGTCCTCGGGCAGCAGCAGCACCGTCCCGGCGGGGGTGTTCGAGGCGTCCACCCCGGCGGCGGCCATCACCAGACCCTGCCGGTTCTCGACGATGCGCAGGGTGCCGCGCCGCGCCACCACGCGCACGGTCTCCGCGTCGATCGCCGCCTCGCGGTCGGTCGCCTCCATGATCCGGCCCTCGGCCTTGGAGACGATCTTCGAGGTGACGAGCAGCACGTCGCCGTCGGCCAGCCCCGGCTCGGCGGCGGCGATCAGCTTGGCGAGGTCGTCCCCCGCCCGCACCTCGGGCAGCCCGGGCAGCGCCCACACCCGGTACGCGGGCACGGGGGCATCCGCCGCGCTCACGCCCGTACCTCCTCGGCCAGCGCCAGCGCCTGACGGGCCATCTCGGCCGTCGCGTCGACGTCCGTCATCATCAGCGGGACCACGCGGCAGCGGATGCCCGCCGACTCCACCGTGTCCACCGCACCGGCGTCCACGGTGTCCACCAGCCACCCGTCCAGCAGCCCGGAGCCGTAGTGCTCGGCCACCGCGGCCGCCGTCGACTCCACACCCACCGCGGCCAGCACCTTGTCGGCCATCCCGCGCACGGGGGCGTCGCCCACGATGGGGGAGAGGCCGACGACCGGCACCCCTGCCTCGGCGATGGCCTCCCGGATGCCGGGGACCGCCAGGATGGTGCCGATGGACACCACCGGGTTCGACGGCGGGAAGACGATGACGTCGGCCGCCGCGATGGCCTCCAGGACGCCCGGGGCGGGCTTGGACTGCTCCGCGCCGACCGGCACGATCGCCCGCGCCGGGACGGACGCCCGCAGCCGCACCCAGTACTCCTGGAAGTGGATGGCCTTGGTCTCGCCGTCGATCTCCACGGCCACGTGCGTCTCGACCCGGTCGTCGGACATCGGCAGCAGCCGGACCCCCGGCTGCCAGCGGTCGCAGAGGGCCTCGGTGACCGCGCTGAGCGGGAAGCCCGCGCCCAGCATCTGGGTACGGACCACATGGGTCGCGAAGTCGCGGTCGCCCAGCCCGAACCAGTCCGGCCCCACACCGTAGGCCGCGAGCTCCTCCTTGAGGTGGAAGCTCTCGTCGGTGCGCCCCCAGCCCTGTTCCTCGTTGATGCCCCCGCCGAGGGTGTACATCACGGTGTCGAGGTCGGGGCAGACCTTCAGCCCGAACAGATGGATGTCGTCGCCGGTGTTGCCGATGACGGTGATCTCCGCGTCGGGTGCGGCCTGTTTGAGGCCACGCAGGAAACGAGCACCACCGATACCGCCGGCCAGAACCACAATGCGCATGCCACCAGTCTGTCAGGCGGAGCCTGATCGGTTGTGGGGTGGTGGTGGGCGGCGGGTGGGACTGTCAGGCGGAGCCTGATCGGTTGTGGGGTGGTGGTGGGCGGCGGGTGGGACTGTCGGGCGGAGCCTGATCGGTTGTGGGGTGGTGGTGGGCGGCGGGTGGGACTGTCGGGCCGGGGGAGGGGGCTCGGGGTGGTTCGGGGGGTTCCTCGGGTCCGGGGCTCAGGCCGGTACGGCGTCGAGGGCGGCCGGGGCGCACCGTGCGGTGTGCATCGGCATCTCGGTGAGGCCGGGGAAGTACACGTGCAGGCTGACGGCGGGCGTGAGGGAGTCGTTGACCACCTCGTGGACGTATCCGGGGGCGAAGACGTGCTGGCCGTCGGCGCCGATGCGCCGGGTCCCGCGCTCGGTGTGCTCGGTCAACTCGCCTTCCAGCACGGTGACCACGCCGGACGACTGGCCGTGGTCGTGGCGCCCGCTGCCCTGTCCGGGGACCCAGCTGAGCAGCCAGACCTCGTAACCGGGGCCGGTGCGCAGCCGGTGGTACCAGCGGGTGGTGGTGTCGTACTGGACGAGCGGGGCCCACTGGGTGCGGTCGGCGGCGATGGAGCGGGCCAGACCGGCGAACTCGGCCACGGTGGTGGGGTGTTGCTTCGGCGGCAGGAGCAGGTGCTGGACCTCGAGGAGGTCGCCGGCGATCTGCAGGTCGCTGTCGTTGTTCATGGATGCGGTGGTCCTCGGCATCGGTGGTGCGCGTGGGGGTGCGGCTCGGTGGGGGTGCCCGCGCGGACGCGCCGGTGCGGCGGTTTCCTGCGCGGGGTGCCCCGGGGGCGGGGGTGCTGGAGGCCCGTGGCGTCCGGCCTGCCGGCCGTGCCCGTGAGGGGCGCGGAGGGGAAGCGGGGACCCGGATTCAGAGCAGGGGCGCTGATCGGGGCCGGAGCCGCGAGGGCATCAACAGCAGCGACAGCTGGAACAGCAACAGCGGGCCTGGACAGCGGTGCGGAACCCACGGACGTGGGTGGCGTACATCGCGACGGTCGCTGGCATGGTGACAAGGAGACCGGCTCGTTACCGGCGCTGTCAACTCGGCGTCCCATTTGGCGGCAATGTTTCACCCCTTCCGGTCGCCGGGGCTGAAGAAAGGTTTGTGCACCGACAGGGCAGGACAGGTGGCGCATCATCCGAGCGCTCAAACCTTGCTGACGGTCTGTGACTCGTCTGTGATCTTGGTCGCTTCGATGATCGAATCGAACCGGTCCGCAAGCCCCGTTCGTCTCACCGATCGGGGGGTGGGGTGGTTGGGCTCTAGGCATATGTCAGGTTTTTGGTGGTTTGATAACTTTCCGCGTATGTTTGGTTCCGCAGAGTGAATACCGGGGCCAATAGCAGAAGCTCGCTTGACCGGCCCAGAGCTACACACTTGTAATTTCACTCGTGTTGTTCGGCCGCACGGAGAGTGACGGTCACGTCACGGGGACGTAAGAGACAGACGAGGGGCGCACATGACCGAGCTGTTCCAGCAACTGCTGGTCGAGGACGCGGACGAGGAACTCGGCTGGCAGGAGCGCGCACTGTGCGCCCAGACCGATCCCGAGTCCTTCTTCCCGGAGAAGGGCGGATCGACCCGGGAGGCCAAGAAGGTCTGCCTCGCCTGCGAAGTCCGTTCCGAATGCCTGGAGTACGCCCTGTCGAACGACGAGCGGTTCGGCATCTGGGGCGGGCTCTCCGAGCGGGAGCGGCGGCGCCTGAAGAAGGCCGCGATCTGACCCGTACGGCTCCGAGGGCCCATGCCCTCCGATCCGGCGGGCGGACCTGACGAGCGGTCGACCCGACGAGCCGGTCGCGCGGAACCGCACTTTCACGAGACCTCCACCGCGAGACCTCCACCGCGAGACCTCCCCCGCACCGGCGGGCCACCCGGACGTCGCCTCCGTACGGCTGTCACAACCACGCGGTCACCGCGCCCATCACGTCCGTGCGGCCCCGCGGAAACCCCGGACCAGCCCGATGGCCCGTGGCCCCGACCCTTCCCTCCAGGGTCCGGACCACGGGCCATCGGCGTGAGCGCCCCCGCACCGGAAACCGCCCCCGCACCCCTCGCGGCGGCCCGTACTCCCCGTACCGCCGGGGGAGTACGGGGAGTACGGGGCGGGCCGGGCGACCGCGGTCGCCGCCCGCGCGGCCTCCCCCAAAGGCTGTCCCGCGATTCCTGGCGGGTGCGCGGCGACGGCTGAGCCGCCTCGCCGCGTTTTCGGAGCCCTTACCCTGCGGAGTGCGGCCGGGGATCACCCGCTCGGCGCCAACGCCCGCGATCCGTACCGTTAGTGTGGGGCCCCGTCCGAGACACGCCAACGCCCTCCCGGGGCGCGCGTGTACACCGATGCAGCCTCACCGGGGGGAACGCCCCCGGAACCCGGCCGGAGGGCCCGTACCTCGATGTCCGTGCAGAGTCACCCGGCGGCGCCGAACGCGTCCGCCCCCCCAGAGTTCCCCCGGCACGTCGTCACCGCCGTGCTCGTCTCCCACGACGGCGCACGCTGGCTGCCCGACGCGCTCGCGGGCCTGCTCGGGCAGGAGCGCCCCGTACAGGACGCCGTCGCCGCCGACACCGGCAGCGCCGACGACTCCGCGCGGCTGGTCACCGAGGCGCTGGGCGGTGACCGCGTCCTGCACCTCGCGCGCCGGACCGGCTTCGGCACCGCCGTCGACGAGGCGGTACGTACCGCGACCGTGCTCACCGCCGACGACCTGCCGTACCTCAAGCGCCCCAGCGGCTGGGACCCCGTCACCAGGACCTGGCGCGACGACGCCTACGACCTGCCGGAACTCCCCTACGGCGAACCCGTCCAGTGGCTCTGGCTGCTCCACGACGACTGCGCCCCCGAGCCCGACGCCCTCGCCGAACTGCTGCGCGTCGTCGACGTCGACCCGCAGGCAGCGATCGTCGGACCCAAGCTGCGCGGCTGGTACGACCGCCGGCAGCTGCTCGAAGTCGGCGTCACCATCGCCAACAGCGGCCGCCGCTGGACCGCCCTCGACCGGCGCGAACAGGACCAGGGACAGCACGACCAGGTCCGCACCGTCCTCTCCGTCTCTTCCGCGGGCATGCTCGTGCGGCGCGACGTCTGGGAGGAGCTCGGCGGCTTCGACCGCCGACTCCCCCTGATGCGCGACGACGTCGACCTCTGCTGGCGCGCCCACATGGCCGGACACCGGGTGCTCGTCGCCCCCGACGCCGTGCTCCGGCACGCCGAGGCCGCCGCCCGCGAACGCCGCCCCATCGACTGCGCCGGACGTTCGGTGGTCGGCCCGCACCGCGTCGACCGGGCCGGGGCCGTCTACGCGATGCTTGCGAACAGCCCGGTCAAGAAGCTCCCCTGGGTGCTGCTCCGCCTCGTCGTCGGCACCCTGCTCCGCACCCTCGCCTACCTCGTCGGCAAGGTCCCCGGCCAGGCGATCGACGAGGTCACCGGCCTCGTCGGCACCCTGCTGCGGCCGGGCAGGATCATGGCCGCCCGCCGCGCCCGCGGCAAGGGCACCGCCGACCCGGCCGAACTCCGGTCCCTCTTCCCGCCGCCCGGTGCCACCGTCCGCGCCACCGTCGAGCAGGTCGCCGGCAACTTCGGCTCCCGCTCCGACGCCGACGCCGCGGGCGGCTCGCGCCACGGAGCCGTCGAGTCCGGACCCGGCGGCGACGACGCCGACTTCCTGGAGATCGAGCAGTTCGCCCGGCTCAAGCGGATCGGCCGCAAACCCGGCCCCGTCCTCTTCGCCCTCCTGCTGCTCGTCTCGCTCCTCGCCTGCCGCTCCCTGCTCGGCGGCGGCGCGCTGGCCGGCGGCGCGCTGCTGCCCGCACCGGAATCCGTCTCCGACCTCTGGGGCCGGTTCGCGGACGGCTGGCATCCCGTCGTCACCGGCTCCACCGAGGCGGCCCCGCCCTACCTCGGCGTACTCGCCGCCGTCTCGGCCCTCTTCCTCGGCTCCACCGGCTTCGCGCTGACCCTGCTGCTCGTCTGCTCGGTACCGCTCGCCGGACTCACCGCCTACTTCGCGTCCCGGCCGCTCATCGAGTCCCGCCTGCTGCGGGCCTGGGCGAGCATCGCGTACGCCTTCCTGCCGGCCGTCACCGGAGCGCTGGCCACCGGACGCCTGGGCACCGCCGTGCTCGCCGTGCTGCTCCCGCTGATGGCCCGTACCGCCGTCTCGGCCCACGGGCTGCGCGGCGACGGGCGGGTCCGCGGCAGTTGGCGGGCCACCTGGGCCTTCACTCTGCTGCTCACCTTCACCACCGCGTTCACCCCGATCGTGTGGCCGCTCGCCGTCGTCCTGGGCCTGGGCGTGCTCGCGCTGCGCCGCGGGGACCTCGCCGCGTACGGACTCCGGTTCCTCGCCACCGTCGGCACCCCGCTGATCGTTCTCGCGCCCTGGTCGCTGAGCCTGCTGACCCGGCCGTCCGACCTGCTCCGGGAAGTGGGCCTGGACCTCGGCGACGGCACCGCGTCCGCCGTCGACCTGCTCTCCCTCAGCCCCGGCGGCCCCAAGGGCACCGGCTCCGTCCTCTTCCTCGGCATCGTCCTCGCGGCCCTCGCCGCGCTGCTGCGCGGCGAACGGCAGACGGCGATCCGCGCCTCCTGGGCCGCCGCCCTCGTCGGCCTGCTCTTCGCGGGCGTCAGCAACGGCTCCACGTGGGCCGGTCCCGCCACCCTCGTCTACGGCACCGCGCTGATCGCCGCCGCCCTGCTGGGCGCGGACGGGGCGCGGGTCCGCGTCGCCGCCCTCAGCTTCGGCTGGCGGCAGCCGGTGGCCGCGCTGATCGCGTTGGCCGCCGCCGCCGCGCCGGTGGTGGCAGCCCTCGCCTGGATGGCCGGCGGCGCCGCCGGACCACTGGAGCGCCGCGACCCGGTGCAGGTCCCCGCGTTCGTCGCCGAGGAGAGCGGCACGGCGGACCAGCCGCGCACCCTGGTGCTCGGCGGGACCTCGGCAGGATCGGTCTCGTACACCCTGGTCCGCGGCTCCGGTGCCCGCCTCGGCGACGCCGAACTGACCGGGGCGACCGGCAGCGACAGTCACTTGGACAAGATCGTCGCCAACCTGGTCGCGGGCTCCGGCGCCGACCAGGGCCACCAGCTCAGCGGCTTCGCCGTGCGGTACGTGCTGGTGCGCGACGGCGCCCCGCGCGAGATGGGCCGGGTACTCGACGCGACCCCCGGCCTCAGCCGCCTCAGCCAGCTCGACGGCAGCGCCCTGTGGCGGGTCGACCAGGACGTCGCCCGCGTCATGATCGTCCCGGCCTCCGGTGACGGCGAGGGCGTGGCGGTGGCCTCGGGCGCCGTGGAGTCCCACACCAAGATCCCGGCGGGCGAGGACGGCCGGGTGCTCCGCCTCGCCGACGCGGCCGACCCCGCGTGGACGGCCACCCTGGACGGGAAGCCGCTCACCCGCAAGACCGTCGACGGCTGGGCGCAGGGCTTCGAGCTTCCCGCGTCAGGCGGCCGGCTCGACCTCACCTACGACACCCCGATCACGCACACCGCGTGGATCTGGGCGCAGATCGGGCTCGCCGTGGTCCTCGTGGTCATGGCCCTGCCGGGTCGCCGCCGCGAGATCGACGACGACCTCCCCGAGGACGCCGAAGCCGCCGCGGCGGCCGACGCGGCCGAGGGCGACGGACGCCGGGCCCGCCGGCTCCGCGCCGCCGCCGAGGCGGAAGCCGCCGCAGCGGCGGCCGAAGGCGACCCGTCGCCGGACGGCCCGGGCTTCGGCACCGGCGCGCCCGAGGGGGACCGGCCCGAGCCGGAGCCGTACGTCCCGGCGCGGGCCGAGGGCGACGGCGCGTACGCCGCGCAGGCCGAGGAGGGCGTGTACGTCCCGGCGCGGGCCGAGGGCGACGGCGCGTACGCCGCGCGGGCCGAGGAGGGCGTGTACGTCCCGGCGCAGGCCGACGGCGACGGCGCGTACGCCGCGCAGGCCGAGGAGGGTGACGGCACGTACGCCGCGGTTCCCCAGCAGCAGTACGCCGAGTGGGACGGGCAGCAGTACCAGCAGTCCGCGTACCCGCCGTACCAGGCCGGCCCGTACCCGGCCGAGCAGCAGTACCCCGCCGAGCAGTACCCGGCGGACCCGTACGGGACCGATCAGTTCCAGCAGGTCGACCCGTACCAGCAGAACGCCGACGTCTACGACCCGTACGGCTACGGACAGCAGCAACAGCAACAGCCACAGGAACAGCAGCAGTACCAGGGTTACGAGACCCAGGCCCCGTACGACCCTTACGCGGGTCAGCGGTACGGCGTCCACGACACCGACGAACAGGTCGACCCGAACGCCCCGGACCAGGCGCCGTGGCAGACCCGTAACGCATCGCGAGGCGAGTCCGAGTGAAGTCCACACCCCTGTCCCTCATCGCAGGCACCGTCGCCCTCGCCGCCGTCACCGGTTTCGCCGCGTTCAACGCGCCCGGCGACACCGCCCCGGCGAAGGCCGCGTCCGCCACACGGCTGCCCGTCGAGCGGTCCAGCCTGCTCTGCCCGGCGCCGAGCGACTCGGAGCTGGCCGAGACCGAGTACACCTCCTTCACCCCGGCGGGGAAGGGGACGAGCGAGGAGTCGGCCGCCGAGTTGAAGCAGACGCTCCCCGTCACGGACGACGGGGGTGGCGACGCCGGCACCGACAAGACGGACAAGGCCGCCGACGACAAGGCCGACAAGGCAGCGGCGGCTGCGAAGAAGAAGGCCGAGAAGCCGGTCCTCGCGCTCAAGGAGGCCGGGAAGCCCGTCACGGCCGAGACCGACGGTGCCGACGCGCCCGCGCTCGTCGGCACCGCCACCGGCGCGCTCGCTCCGGGCTGGAGCGCGCAGCAGACCACCTCGGTCTCCGTCGGCTCCACCCGGGGGCTGCTCGGCGTCAGCTGCACCGCGCCCGACACGGAGTTCTGGTTCCCCGGCGTCAGTACCGCCGCCACCTCGCAGGACTACATCCACCTGACCAATCCCGACGACAGCGCGGCGATCGCCGACATCCAGCTGTTCGGCCCGGACGGCGACCTCAAGGCGGACGTCGGCGACGGGATCGCCGTCCCGGGGCACGCCGGCGTCTCCATGCTGCTCTCCACGCTGACCGACGAGGCCGTCGACGGCGTCACCGCCCACGTCACCACCCGCAGCGGCCGGGTCGGCGCCGTGGTCCGGGGCGCCGAGGAGGACACCGGAAGCGACTGGCTGACCGCCTCGGCGGACCCCTCCGCCACGGTGGTGATGCCCGGCATCCCCGCCGACGCCAGCTCGGTCCAGCTGATCGCGTTCGCGCCCGGCGACGACGACGCGGACGTCAAGGTGCAGCTCGTGGGGAAGACGGCGACCTTCGCTCCGGCGGGCAACGACACCCTGCACATCAAGTCGGGCATGACCGCGAGCGTCGACCTGAAGAACGTCACCCGCAAGGAGCCGGGCTCGCTGCGCCTCACCCCGGCCGAGGGCGACCGGGCCACCCCGATCGTGGCCGCGCTGCGCGTGGTGCGGGGTACCGGCTCCGGCCAGGAGATCGCGTACATCCCGGCCACCCGGCCGGTCGGCGCCAGGGCGAGCGTGGCCGACAACCGGTCCAAGGGCTCCACCCTGTCGCTCGTCGCACCCGGCGCCACCGCCCAGGTGAAGGTCACCGCCACGGCGGGCAGCGAGGGCGGTGAACAGACCGTCAAGTCGTACACGGTCAAGGGCGGTACGACCCTCGCGTTCACCCCGCCCGTCCCGTCCGGGCTCAAGGGCTCGTACGCGCTGACGGTGGAGACGGAGTCGGGCGGCCCCGTCTACGCGGCCCGCACGCTCGCCCTCCCGGAGGACGGCGTGCAGATGTTCACCGTGCAGACGCTGCCGGACGACCGGGGCACGGTCGAGGTCCCGGCCGCGGTGCAGGACCTGGCGGTCCTGGACGACTGACGGCACGGCCCGCACC
>NZ_JBHWZJ010000110.1:0-20229 GCF_042728415.1 Streptomyces sp. NPDC060198
ACGTCGAGGTCCTCCGCAGGCTCTGGGACAGCTGGGAGGACGACGCGGAGATACGCGACGCCGCCACCGGGCGTTTCATCGACCGCGAGAAGCTGCACTACGTCGACTTCGAGGGCAAGCACTTCAACGTCAAGGGCCCCTCCATCACGCCGCGTTCACCCCAGGGCCAGCCGCTGGTGACCTCGCTGGCCCACGCGACCATCCCGTACGAGCTGGTGGCGAGTTCAGCCGATGTCGGTTACGTGACCCCGCACGACGCCGCAGAGGCGCGGGCCGTGACCGAGGAGATCCGGGCCGCCCAGGAGGCGGCCGGACGCGGCGGGGAGACCCTGCACGTCTTCGGGGACCTGGTGGTCTTCCTGGACGAGACGGCCGAGGCGGCGAAGGAGCGCCGCAAGCGCCTGGACGACCTGGCCGGCGCTCCCCTGACGAGCGACGCCGAGATCTTCACCGGTACGCCGGCCGAACTGGCCGACCTGCTGCTGGACCGGCAGCGGGCGGGCTTGACCGGCTTCCGGCTCCGTCCGGCGGTCTCCGGTCACGACCTGCCGGCCATCAGCCGGGGGCTGGTGCCCGAGCTCCAGAGCCGCGACGCGTTCCGCCGCGCGTACGAAGCCGACACGCTGCGCGGCCTCCTCGGCCTCTCGCGCCCCGCCAACCGTTACGCCCGGGTCCGGGCCGGAGGACAGTCATGAGCGACAACCTGAAGCAGATCCACCTCGCGGCCCACTTCCCGGGGGTCAACAACACCACTGTCTGGAGCGACCCGGAGGCCGGCAGCCAGATCGACTTCGCTTCCTTCAGCCACTTCGCCCGCACCGCCGAACGGGCCAAGTTCGACTTCCTGTTCCTGGCCGAGGGGCTGCGGCTGCGCGAACAGGGCGGTGAGATCTATGACTTGGACGTGGTCGGACGCCCGGACACCTTCGGCATCCTCGCCGCGCTGGCTGCGGTCACCGACCGGATCGGCCTGGCCGGCACGATCAACTCCACCTTCAACGAACCGTACGAGGTGGCACGGCAGTTCGCCTCCCTGGACCATCTCTCGGCAGGCCGCGCGGCGTGGAACGTCGTGACCTCCTGGGACGCGTTCACCGGCGAGAACTTCCGGCGCGGTGGCTTTCTCGCGGAGGAGGACCGCTATACCCGCGCCGAGCAGTTCCTGCGTACCTCCTGGGAGCTGTTCGACTCCTGGGCCGAGGACGAGGTCCTCGCCGACCGGGAGAGCGGGCAGTTCCTGCGCAGCGCGGACGCCGGCACGTTCGCACATCGGGACCAGCACTTCGACATCGCGGGCCGCTTCAACGTGCCGCGCTCCCCGCAGGGCCGCCCGGTGATCTTCCAGGCCGGGGACTCCGACCAGGGGCGGGAGTTCGCGGCGACCACCGCGGACGCCATCTTCAGCCGGCACTCGGCACCGGAGCCGGGCCGCGCCTTCTACAAGGACGTCAAGGGGCGCCTCGCCCGTCACGGCCGGGAGCGGGACGATCTGCTGATCCTGCCCGCCGCAACCTTCGTACTGGGCGACACGGACGCCGAGGCGGAGGAGCGCGCGCACGAGGTGCGGCGCAGCCAGGTCAGCGGCCAGACCGCGATCAAGTTCCTGGAGCACGTGTGGAACCGGGACCTCTCCTCCTACGACCCGGACGGGCCGCTGCCCGACATCGACCCGGACACCGGGGAGCACACCGTGACCCGGGGCCGCGCGAGTGTGCGGATGGTCCGCGATCCCCTAGCGACCGCGTCCGAATGGCGGCAGCGGGCGAAGGCGGAGGGGCTGTCGATCCGGGACCTGGTGATCGAGACGAGCGCCCGGCAGACCATCATCGGCTCGCCGTCGACGGTCGCGCGGGCGCTGAACGAGTCCGTGCAGAGCGAGGTGTCCGACGGTTTCATCCTGGCTCCGCACCTGGTGCCCGGCGGCTTGGACGAGTTCGCCGACAGGGTGGTCCCGCTGCTCCAGGAGCGGGGCGTGTTCCGCACGGAGTACGAGGGGACGACGCTCCGCGACCACCTGGGTCTGCGCACTCCGAAGGGCTGAGTGCCCGCGTGGGTCCCGAGGCGACCGCCCGCCCTCGGGACCTGCACATTCCGCTTTGATCCGACGGCAGCGGTGTGATCAGCTGTGCGCCTCAGGGCAGTTGTGGCTCCTGCGGAGGGGCCGGGACAAGGGGCGACGCATCGTGCGCGGTGCCGAAGTGGCGATTCAGCCGTGCCCGCAGTGCGGGTCGGACGTCGAAACGAGCGTCCGGTTCGTGACCTGGTGCGACCGGTGCGACTGGAATGTCGATCCGAGCCCACCGGAGAAGAAGTACGGGCTCCTGGAGGGTCGTCGCCGGAAACTGGCTCAGCGGCACGGGGAGAAGCTGCTCGCCGAGGTGACCGGCGGCGGATCCCTGAGCCCGCACCGGAGCGCCTCCTCCGTGGCGGCATTCGTGCTGGCTCTCGCGGTACACGCCTTCACCCTGGGCGTGATCGTCGCGGGTGTCTGCTTCCTGGTGAGGGGCTGGGCCACCGCGTGGATGGTGCCGGGGGTCGTCTCGCTCGCGCTGGCGTGGACGCTGCTCCCGCGCTTCGGCCGGCTGCCCGAGGGTGATCCGGTGCTGCGTCGCGCCGAGGCGCCCGAACTCTTCGCGCTGATCGACGAGGTGGGCGCCGCGACCGGCACCCGTGGTGTGGACGTGGTCGTCCTCAACACCACGGTCAAGGTGTGTGTGACGACCTACGGCCTGCGAGGCAGGCGCCCGCTCATGATCGGGCTGCCGTTCCGGGAGACCCTCTCCCCTCGGGAACGCCTCGCTCTGCTGGGCCATGAACTCGGCCATTTCAGCAACGGGGACACCCGGCACGGGGCTGTCGTGGCCACGGCTTTCCGTTCGCTCTCCACTCTGCTCCTCTACGTCGCGCCGGAACCGGACCCGACGCCGATGCAGGCGCTGATCAACGCGCTGGCCGTCATTCCCCGCGCGCTGGTGATCGGTGTCGTCGTCGTACTGGACCTGCTGACCCTGCGCGCGTCCCAGCGGGCGGAGTACCTCGCCGACAGGAAGGGCGCCCACGCGGGTTCCACGGCGGCGGCAGTGTCGCTGACGGACCGTTTGCCGGTGGTGGAATCGGTCGAGGGCGCCCTGCTCCGCGAGGCGAACACGCGTCAGCTCGCCCGCCGCGACTCCCTGGGCGCGAAGCAGCCGTGGCTCGGCCTCTGGGAGCGGCTCGCGGCGCACTTGGAGTCGATCCCGCCTCGCGAGTACGAGCGCCTGCGGCGGGTGGGCGCGCTCCGGGGGCACAGCAGCGACTCGACCCACCCCCCGACCCATCTGCGCCGGGCGAGCCTGCTGTCGGGACCGCCCACCGAGGCGGCGGTGCTCACGGACGAGGCCCGTGAGCAGCGGATCGCCTCCGAACTGGCCGATGTCCGGATGGCGTTGGCCCGCCGGGTGTTCACCTACGGCCTCGCCGGCTGAGGCGGTCAAGACGCTTCGCGGGCGGGGCTCGTGCGGGGCGGCGGATCGCGGCGGGGACAGGCCCCGCCCCGACTCCCTGATCCCCTCCCCTCCCCTCAGCGCAGCGCGCTCTTGGCCC
Source organism: Streptomyces sp. NPDC060198 (assembly GCF_042728415.1). Lineage (NCBI taxonomy): Bacteria > Bacillati > Actinomycetota > Actinomycetes > Kitasatosporales > Streptomycetaceae > Streptomyces > Streptomyces sp. NPDC060198. The sequence continues at coordinate 3,583 of NZ_JBHWZJ010000110.1, forward strand.
GCCAGTCGGCCCAGGACACGTTCCACGCGCCGTAGCCGTTGCCTTCCGCGACCACACCCTTGGTGTCCGCGCCGGTGATCTCGAAGGGGTCGCCCACCTGCGTCTTCCCGTAGAGCTCGGCGGCGTTCGCGTCGCTCATGCCCACGCAGCCCGAGCTGTGGTTGGCGACCCCGAAGTAGGCGGCGTTCCACGGCGCGGCGTGGGCGTACATGCCCGACCAGGTGAGCCGCATCGAGAAGTCGACCATCTTGTCGTAGGCGTCGCCCAGGCCGACCGTCTCGGAGCGCATGTTGATCGTGCCCTCCTTCGCCATCAGCACGGCCGTGCCACGCCAGGACGCCTTGTCGCCGCCGGGAGTGCCGCCCGATACGGGTATGTCCATGACGGTGCTGCCGTCCCGCACCAGCGCGAGCCGGTGGCGGTCGAGGTCGACCTTCACCACCTGAGCGCGGCCGACCGTGAAGGACATGGCGTAGTCGCGGACGAAGAACCCGCCGCCGGGTCCCGAGTCGGTGCCGTTGAGGCCGGCGTCCAGGGTGATCCCGGTGCCGGGCTTCCAGTACTCCTTCGGCCGCCAGTCGGCCCGGTCCTTGCCGGAGTAGTCGCGCAACCAGCCCCAGGAGCCTTCGGTGTCGTTCGAGGTGGTGACCTTGAGGGTCTTCTCCACGGCCGCCTTGTTCTTCACCGGGTTGTCGAAGACGATCGACAGCGGCTGCGCGATGCCGACGGTGACGTTCTTGCCCGGGGCGAGGGTGAGCTTGTTGACCAGACCGGCCTTCGCGGTGGTGAACTCCTCGTTGTCCGAGCCGCCTTGGGTGTCGACCGCCTTCACCTGGTAGCGCGTGCCCGGAGCGGCCGGGCGGTCGGAGGTCCAGGTGCGGCCGTCGGCGGACATCCGGCCGACGAGCGTCCCGCCGGAGGTGTCGGTGACCTCGACGGTCCGCAGGGTGCCGTCGGCGAGGGTCACCGTGACGGGCGCACCGGCGGGGGCACTGTCGCCCCGGAGGTTCACCGAGACGTCCGTCCGTTCCGCGCGCGCCGTGCCGTCCCCGGTGGCGGGGCGGGTGCCGGAGCCGGAGGCCGAGGCGCTGCCGGAGCAGGCGGTGAGGGCGGCGCCCAGGACCGCCGTCCCGGCCACCAGGGTGAGGCGGGCCGTGCGTCCTGTCCTGTCGGCGCGGTCCGTACGGGGGTTCAGGGGACTCATCGCGACGACCTCCGGATGTGTGTCTCGGTGCAGTGGCATGACCGGACCATAGGCTCCCCACACCGGGGCAAAAAGGCTGAACTCCCCCTGTGACGAGGACCGGAGCACAACGGTCATCGTCCGGTCACATGGACCGTGCGGCTCCGTCACGGGCCGTCGCCACCATCCCTCTGCAGCCAGGTCGAGCGGTCGGCCCGGCAGGACGGGGGACGGGGATGTCAGCTCTGCAGGTGGCCGGCGGCCACGAAGGACGGAGAGGTCTGCGGACGGGGCCGATCTCCGCCGAGGCTCATCTGGCGCGGGTCTCTGCCCGCCCCGGGGCGAGCTTCCTCCAGTACCCGTCCTGGGCCGGGGTGAAGGACGGCTGGCGCTCGGAGACGGTCGGCTGGCACCACGACGACGGGACTCCGGCCGGCAGCGCGCTGGTCCTCTACCGGCAGTTCCCCGGGACCCGGAAGTACTTCGCCTATCTGCCGGAGGGCCCGGTGGCCGACTGGGCGGACCCGGCGATCGACCGCTGGCTGGACCCGCTCATGGCGCATCTGCGCAAGGCGGGCGCCTTCGCGGTACGGATCGGGCCCTCCCCCGACTACCGCCGCTGGGACGCGGCACGGCTCAAGGCGGCGACAGGACCCGGCCGGAGGATCGGCGACGTGCTCGCCACCGAGGTGGACCCCCTCGGGACGGCCGTCGCCGAACGGCTGCGCGCGCGGGGATGGCGGCGGTGCGGCGGGGACGGTGCGGCCGGGGGCGACATGGACGCACAGCCGCGCCACGTCTTCCGGGTGCCGCTCGCAGGCCGTACGCAGGACCAGCTCTGGGCGGGCCTCAATCAGGAGTGGCGTCGCAACATCCGTAAGGCGCGGACGGCCGGTGTACGCGTGGTCACCGGAGACGCTGGTCAACTTCCGGATTTCCACCGTTTGTTGAGGATCACGGAGGAGCGCGACGGTTTCCGGCTCGGCCGCTCCCTCGCGTACTACCAGCGCCAGTACGCGGCGCTCAACGCGGAAAGCCCCGGACGGATGCGGCTCCTTCTCGCCGTGCACAACGGGGAGATACTCGCCGCGCACACCATGATCAGCACCCCCGGCCGGGTGTGGTACCAGACGGGCGCGTCCGCCGACCACCGCCGGGAGGTACGCCCGAGCAACGCGCTTCAGTGGCAGATGATGGTCGACGCCCTCGCTCACGGCGCTGCGGTGTACGACATGCGCGGGGTACCCTCCACCCTCGACCCCGAGGACCGCGCGTTCGGCCTGCTGCGCTGGAAACTCGGCACGGGCGGACACGTGGTCGAGACCCTGGGGGAATGGGAGACATCGGTGGGCGGCGCGGCCAACAACACTCTGTACCGGGCGCTCCACGCCTATCTGGCGCACCGGTGACCCCGGCGGAGGCGACCGGACGGGTCGCGGCGGCGGATCCGGAGGACGCCGGCGCGGAGCCGGGGCGGAACACCCCGGAAAAGGGCGGTTCGGCGTTGCGGAGCGGGGCCGTGATGGCGGCGGGATCGGTGGTCTCCCGCGCCACCGGGTTCATACGCTCGGCGGTCGTCGTCGCCGCGCTCGGTACCGGACTTCGGGCCGACGGCTACACGGTCGCCAACACGGTGCCCAACATCCTCTACATCCTGCTCATCGGCGGTGCGCTCAACGCGGTGTTCGTTCCCGAACTCGTGCGGGCGGCCAAGGACCACGCGGACGGGGGCGCCGCGTACACCCAGCGGCTCCTCACCGTCTGCACCGCGGGCCTGGTCGTCCTCACCGCAGTCGCCGTCGTCGGGGCTCCGCAGATCGTCGCCGCCTACACCGACTACTCGGGCGAGCAGGCCGAACTCATGATCGCCCTGGCCCGCTGCTGCCTGCCCCAGATCCTCTTCTACGGGCTCTTCACCCTGCTGGGCCAAGTACTCAACGCCCGGGGCAGGTTCGGCGCGATGATGTGGGCTCCGGTCCTCAACAATGCCGTCGTGATCGCCGTCTTCGGGCTGTATCTCGGCGTCGCGGCGAACGCGGGCGGCGATCCGAGCGCAGCGCAGACGCGGTTGCTCGGCTGGGGCACCACCGCCGGGATCGTCGTGCAGACACTGGCCCTGGTGCCGGCGTTGCGGGGGGCGGGCTTCCGCTGGCGGCCCCGTTTCGACTGGCGGGGCAGTGGGCTCACCAGGCCGCTGCGGGCGGCCGGTTGGCTGGTGATGTTGGTCCTGACCAACCAGGCGGCGTACTGGCTGGTGACCCGGCTCTCCACCCTCACCGGCGAACACGCGGTGGCCCAGGGGGTGTCGGGGGGCTCGGGGTACACCGCGTACAGCAACGCCTACCTGCTCTGGGTGGTGCCGCAGGGGATCGTGACGGTTTCGCTGGTCACCGCGTTGATGCCCCGGATGAGCCGGGCGGCGGCGGAGGGGGACCTCCCGGGGGTGCGCCGCGACCTCTCGTACGCGCTGCGCACCTCCGCCGCGATCGTGGTGCCGGCGGCCTTCGCCCTGTTCGCGCTCGCCCCCTGGGTGATGGGCTCGGTCTTCGGGTACGGCCGCACGAACGGTGCCGACGTCACCGTGATGGCAGGGATGCTGAGGGCCTTCGCGCCCGGTCTGATCGCGTTCTCCGGACAGTACGTGCTCTCTCGGGGGTTCTACGCCCTCGGCGACACCCGTACGCCGTTCCTGCTCAATCTGGTGATCGCCGGTCTCAACGCGGGCCTCTCGGGGGCCGTTTACCTGCTGCTGCCCGCGCGCTGGGCGGTGACCGGGATGGCCGGGGCGTACACCCTGGCCCTCTTCGCGGGGTTCGCCGTCACCGGCTGCGTCCTGCACCGCAGGCTGGCCGAACCGGCCTCGCGCCGCAAGGCGCCCTGGCGTTCGGTGGCGCTGTGGTCGCACGTGCGGCTGATCGCCGCCTGTCTGCCCGCCTCCGCGCTCGCCTTCGCGGCGGCCCGGGTGTGCGCCGGGGCGGGCGATCCGGTGGCGGCCCTGGCCGGAGCGGCGGTCCTGGTGTCGGTGGTCGCCCTGTTGGCCCGACCGCTGCGTCTGCGGGAGACCGGCGCGCTGTTCTCGTCCGCCCGGGCCCGGCTGCGCCGGTAGGGAACGCCGTCCGAGGAGGTGACGGCCCGGACCTCCACCCGGCGGGCCTCGCACGCCCCCAGCACATCCGGCCCCCCGCGCGCGTCGGCGACGAGCTTCGGGGCGGGCCTTCGAACATGATCGTTGGGATACTCGCGCCATGCCACGTGTGCTCTTGATAGAAGACGACCCCTCCGTGCGCGAAGGGGTCGAACTGGGCCTCCGCCGCCGGGGACACGAGCTCCTCGCCGCCGGGACCGGGGAGGCCGGGCTGGAAGCACTCGCCGCCTTCCGACCCGATCTGGTGCTCCTCGATCTGATGCTGCCCGGTATCAACGGGGTGCAGGTCTGCCGGCGCATCCGGGAGTCGAGCCAGCTGCCGATCATCATGCTCACCGCGCGCGGTGACGATTTCGACGTCGTCGTCGGGCTGGAGGCGGGAGCGGACGACTACATCGTCAAGCCCGCCCGCACCGAGGTCATCGAGGCGCGCATCCGGGCCGTCCTGCGCAGACTCGGCGCGCCGGCGGGCCGCACCGGCACCGAGTTCCACGGCGATCTGGCCGTGGACCGGGCCGGGCTCACCGTCACCAAGGCGGGCGACCGGGTCCTGCTCGCACCCTCGGAACTCAAGCTGCTGCTCCACCTTTCGGCCTCTCCCGAGCAGGTGTTCAGTCGGCAGCAACTCCTCGAATACGTCTGGGAGCACAGCTACCACGGTGACGCGCGTCTCGTCGACGCCTGCGTGCGTAGGCTGCGCCAGAAGATCGAGGACGCGGCCGGCAGCCCCCGGTACATCCAGACCGTGCGCGGCTTCGGCTACCGCTTCGGGCCGCTGTCATGAGGGTGCTGAGCCCTCATCTCGGTCTGCGCACGCGACTCGTCGCCGCCTTCCTGCTGGTGGCCGCGATCAGCGCGGCCACGACCGCCGCCCTGACCTATCGGGAGGCACGCTCGGCGGTGCTGGAGCAGGCTCAGGACACGGCAGTGGGGCAGTTCCGCGACCGGGTCGCGGCGCTCGGTCCGGGCTTTCCGCTGGACGCCCCACGGCTGCGCTCGCTCTGCGAGACCCTTGCCCGGGAGGGCAAGCCGCACACGTGGATCGTCTTCGCCGAGTACGCGGGCATGCGGGCCTCCTCCTCCGACCGGCCCACCTCGCAGATCCTCACCGAGCAGCTGCGCAGGGCCGCCCGGGAGAACGCGCACGCCTCGTTCCAGCGGGTCGTGCGCGACGACCGGGCGTGGCTCACCATCGGCATGCCCGTCATGTTCGACCAGGGCGACGGCCGTCACAGCACCGGACTCGTGATGTACGCGGTGATGCCGCTCGCGCCGGAGGAGGCGAACATCGCGGCCATGGTCACGGCGGCCCGCAACGGCGCCCTGCCCGCCCTCCTCGTCGCCGTCGTCCCGGCACTGCTGGCGGCTCGCAGCGTGATACGCCCGGTGCGCGATCTGCGCCGCGCGGCCGCGGGCATCGGGCGCGGCGAACTCGGTACCCGCATCTCGGTGCGGGGCTCCGACGAACTCGCCCAACTGGCGCGAACGTTCAACGAGTCGGCCGTCCAGCTCCAGAGTTCGGTGGACGAGCTCCGCCAGGCCGAGGAAAGGGCCCGGCGCTTCGCCTCCGACGTGTCGCACGAACTGCGCACCCCGCTCACGGGGATGCTGGCCGTCACCGAAATCCTCGACGAGGAAGCCGCGCACCTGAACGCGGACACCGCTGCGGCGGTCCGGCTGATCAGCGCGGAGACCGGCAAACTCGCGACCCTGGTCGACGACTTGATGGAGATCTCGCGCTTCGACGCGAAAGCGGCCGGCCTGCACACCGACGAGGTGGACGTGGCCGAGGCGGTCCGCAAGTCCTTGCAGGCCAGACGGTGGGAGGATCGCGTCGCCTGCGAGCTCCCCGACGGGGTACGGGCGACGCTGGACCCGCGCCGGTTCGACGTGATCGTCGCCAACCTGGTCGGCAACGCCCTGCGGCACGGCGGGGAACCGGTCACCGTGCGGCTGCGTCCGGAAGAACGGGACGGCACGCCGCTGCTGGTGCTGGAGGTGGCGGACGCCGGTGCGGGCATCCCGCCCGAGGCCCTGCCGTACGTCTTCGACCGGTTCTACAAGGCCGACGCGGCCCGTACCCGATCGAAGGGAAGCGGTCTGGGCCTGGCGATCACCAGGGAGAACGTACGGCTGCACGGCGGCACCGTCCACGGCGCCAATGGAACCGACGGAGGTGCCGTGTTCACCGTCGAACTGCCGAGGGGAGCGGGATGAGGGGGCCACTGCGGGTCCTGGCCGTCCCGGCGGCGCTGGCCGCACTGGCCACGGGGTGCGGCATCCGCCCCACGGACGTGGTCGAGGTCGGCGATCCGGCGACCGTCCGGATCGCCCCGGCCGGTTCAGCGGTCATCGTGCTGTACTTCATCGGCCCGTCCTCCCCGCGTACGGTCCTGCCGGTGACGAGGCGGGTGACCACCGTGGGCGGACAGGAGAGCGGCCCCGGTCCGGACAAGGTGCTGGGGATGCTCTTCGGTGGACCGTCCGCTTCGGAGAAGGCCGCGGGTCTGTGGTCCGAACTTCCCGACGGTGCGTCGACATTGGGGATGAGCGTCGACGGATCGCAGGTCCGGATACGGCTCAGCTCCTCCGTCACCAGGATCTCCACCCTCGCCCGCCTTCAGCTCGTCTGCACGGTGGCGCACCTGAGCACGGCGCGAGCCGGCGTCCAGAGCGGCGCCCTGGTGACCATACGAGGAACCGACGGGTCCATCGAGCCGTCCGCCTGTCCCGTGTGACCCGCGCCGGAGGAAGGAACCCGGCACAATTCCCGCCATGAAGATCACCGCGCGCGAACTGAACCGGGCGACTCTCGACCGCCAACTGCTGCTGCGGCGGGAGCCGCTGAAGGCCACGGAGGGAGTGCGCCGGGTGCTCGCGCTCCAGGCACAGCAGCCCGCCTCGCCGTACGTCGCTCTCTGGAACCGTCTCGCGGGCTTCGATCCCGCCGAGGTGGACGCCGCGTTCTCGGACGGCACCCTGGCCAAGGCGACACTGATGCGGATCACCCTCCACGCGGTCCACGGCGAGGACTACCGGGTCCTGCGCGAGGCGATGCAGCAGACGCTCCACGCCTCCCGGCTCGGGTTCCGCTTCGCGGCGACGGGTCTCACCCCCGAGGACGCCGGCCGGCTGGTGCCGGATCTGCTGAAGTTCGCCGGGAAGGCGCGCACCAAAGCCGAGTTGGACGCGTGGCTCGAAGAGCTGGTGGGCGCGGAAAGGAAGGACGGGGCGCTGTGGGGGCTGCGGGCCTACGCTCCCCTGCTGCACGTCCCGGCCGGCGGGCCGTGGTCGTTCGGGGTCAGGGCGTCGTACGTGGCGGCGCCGTCCTGCCCCGCGTTCACCGGGCGGGAGCACGTGCCGGACGCGACGCGCCACCTCGTACTGCGCTACCTGAAGGCGTTCGGGCCCGCGTCGGTGGCGGACGTGGCGCAGTTCGCGATGGTGCGGCGCGGACCGGTGCGCGAGGCGCTGAGCGCACTGGGAACGCTGGGGACGGTCGAGCAGCTCGAAGGCCCGGACGGGACAAAGGTGTTCGACGTCGTGGGGGCCGCCCGGCCGGCAGCCGAGACCCCGGCCCCGCCACGGCTGATGGCCATGTGGGACAGCGTCCTGCTGGCCTACTCCGACCGCAGCCGCGTGATCCCGGAGGAGTACCGGCGCCAGGTGATCCGCGTCAACGGGGACGTGCTCCCGACGGTGCTGGTGGACGGCTACGTCGCGGGCGTGTGGCATCCGGTCGACGGCGGCATCGAGGTGACGGCCTTCCACGACCTGGCTCCCGCCGCCTGGGAAGGGCTCGCCGAGGAGGCCCGGGCCCTGAGCGCCCTGCTGGCGGACCGGGACCCCCGGGCCTACAGCCGCTACCGCCACTGGTGGACCAAGATCTCCGGGTCGCAGGTACGGGTCCTCGCGGCCGGGTGACCTCCGCCCGGTACGCGCTCAGCTCTCCGGTGACGCGTCGCCCGCCGGGAGGACCGCGAGTTCCGCGACGACGGCCCGGTGATCCGTACCCGCGAGGGAGCGTTCGCCGACACGGACCCCCGCCAGCCCGGGGCCGTGCAGCACGTGGTCCAGCTGGACGAGAGGTGGCGCCATCCCGGCGCCGACGGGCCAGGTCGGGGCCCAGCCCTGCCCGAGCTCCGCATGGGTGTCGGTGAGACCGGCGGCCAGCAGGGAGCGCATCGGGGCGTGGTCGAGGGTGGCGTTGAAGTCGCCGAGGAACACGGTGTCCGGCCCTTCCTCCCTCGCCAGGGAAGCCAGCGCGGACATGTCCCTGGCCCACCGCCCCGCGCTCCCGAGCGGGTAGTAGGTGTGGACGGCGACAAGCCGCACGGTACGCCCGCCGACTTCGATCCGGGCGGTGGTCTGGGGCCACACCGTGTCGATGTCCGCGGTGTCCGGCCGGGACAGCGGGTAGCGGGAGTAGATCGACGAGTCGTACTCGGGACGCAGCGCGTGGTACGGCAACAGGTCGCCGAGACCCGCCCGGTCGAGCGCGTCGAGCCCCATGGCCGGAGTCTGCTCCACGGCGAGTACGTCGATCCGCCCGGCACGGACCATCCCCACCACCGCCAGCGGGTCCACCGCTCCTTCGTCGGTGTTGACGGTCGCCACCCGCAACCGGGCGGCCGACGGAGGGACCGGGGCCGCCGAGTCGGGGAAGAACCTCGGCGCCACCAGGCACACCTGCGCCACGACCAGGGCCGAGGCCACGGCGGCCACGGCCCGGGACCGCAGCGGGCGAACGGCGGTCGTCGCCCCCAGCACCAGCAGCGCCAGGGCGGCCGAGTGCGGGAACAGCACCATGGGTACGGCGAGTTGTGTGCCGTCGTCCATCCCCGTCAGCCGTACAAAGAGCAGGGCCGCGGGCACGGCGAGCACGAGAGTGCAGACGGTCAGTCCCCAGACCCGGCCCCGCGCAGGACTACCGAGGACTCCCGGCCGGGTGGGCTGGGGCACCGCGGTCTCCTCCGGAGGGGCTCCGCCGTGCCCGCACGCTGCGGTTTCGCTCATATGTTCACGATACAGAAGCAGTTGCCGGAGCCGAGAAAGTAGGCACGAGGCTGAAGTCGCCCCGCGACGGTCCGCCCGCATCCGGACGGGACCGGCGCTCACGGACGCCCTGCTCTCCCACCTCCCGCACGAGGAGGCCAAACCGATCGAGCCGATGGCGCGGTTCGGAGACTGGTGACTCCCCCAGCGCGCCGCAGGACCGTCAGTACGCACCGCACGCCCTCCGAAGCCCGCAGGGCACCCGGGGCAGGGCGATACGTCGGGCCGACTGGAGCTCCGTACCCGCCCGGTCCCTCACCGGCCGCGATCTGGCCGGACCGCGGTCGGCGGCCCCGCGCCCGGACGGCCGCGACGCCGCCCGGCGGCTGCTCTCCCGATTGGGGGTGCGAGGGGATTCGCGGCGATCGGTCAGGGCGGTGGAACAGCTGGCCGACGGAAGGACTCTCGCGACGTCGTCCGCGACGGCAGTCGTGTCCACTTCCGGGAGCAGACCGCCCTCGCAGCGGACGCCGGGACCGTGTACGTCGCCTACGACGACGGCGAGATGGTCGGGCTGGGTGTGGAGGACGGCGGCGTCCGCCTGCGCGAACGGCTCACTGTCAAACGTGTGGGCGTCGTCGGGACGGCGCTGACCGTGGCCGGGCCCGGCCGGCTCCTCATCGGGACGGGCGACGGACGCGTCCTGGTCTGTGCGGTCGGGGAGGCGGTGTCCGGAGGACCGGAAGAACGGTGATCCGCCGGACACTTCCCGGACGGCCCGCACGGTCCCGCCCCGCACCCCGTGGGCCGAGGCGGAACCACGCGGGTCAGCTGCCGGGCGCGGGTAGCGGCGGCAGGTCCAGGTGCTCGCGCAGGGTGGTGCCCCGGTACTCGGTGCGGTAGACGCCGCGCTCCTGGAGTTCCGGCACGAGCTTGTCGACGATGTCGGTGACGGAGGCCGGGAGCAGGTGCGGCAGGAGGTTGAAGCCGTCCGCCACGCCCTCGCGCACGTAGCGGGCCCACTCGTCGGCGATCGACGCGGGGGTGCCGACGAAGGACGGGTGCCCGGGTGACACCTCGGTCACCAATTCGCGTATGGACAGGCCGCGTTCGGCAGACAGCTCGCGCCATTTACGGATGGTGGCGAGCTTGCCGCTGCGCTGGTCCACGGCGAGGGTTCCCCGGGAGGGGTCGAGCTCCTGGTCGCTCGGTTCGATGTCGGGCAGTGGGCCGTCGGGGTCGTAACCGGACAGGTCGGTGCCCCAGTACTGCTCCAGGAAGGCGATCGACCGGGGTCCGTTGATCTGCTCGCCGCGTACCCAGCGGGCCTTCTCCTCGGCGTCGGCCGGGGTGTCGCCGAGGACGACGTTCGCGCCGGGCAGGATGCGCAGCGAGTCGGGCGTCCGGCCGTGCCGGGCCAGCCGGTCGCGGAGGTCGGCCGCGTAGGCGGCGGCCTTGTTGAACTCGGTGTTGGCGGAGAAGACCACGTCGGCGTGGCGGGCGGCGAGTTCACGGCCCCCGGGAGAGTCCCCTGCCTGGAACAGCACCGGCCGCCCCTGGCGGCTGCCCGGGACGGTGGCGGTGGCGCGCAGCGTCACGAGGTCGCCCGCGCGCTCGACCGGAGCGATGGTGCCGGGCCGGGCCCAGTGGCCGGCGTTGCCGTCCACCGCGATCGCTTCCGGTGCCCAGGACGCCCACAGGGTCTTGGCCGTCTCGACGAACTGCTCGGCGCGTTCGTAGCGGCGTTCGTGCTCCAGCCAGCCGCCGTGCCGGAAGTTGGCGCCGGTCCAGGCGTTGTCGGTGGTGACGATGTTCCACCCGGCGCGGCCCTCGGAGAGCAGGTCGAGACTGGCCAGGCGGCGGGCCAGGTCGGCCGGGTAGTTGTACGTGGTGTTCTGGGTGGCCACCAGTCCGATGCGGGTCGTGACGGCGGCGAGCGCGGTCAGCTGGGTGATCGCGTCGGGCCGGCCGGCCACGTCCAGGTCGAAGACCCGGCCCCGGTTCTCCCGTACGCGCAGCCCCTCCCCCAGGAAGAAGGCGTCGAACAGGCCGCGTTCGAGGATCTGCGCGATCTCGACGAACGTCTCGATCTCGGTGTGCGAGGGGGCGTCCGGGTCGCTCCAGATCAGCTGTGGTCCGACTCCCGTGTAGAACACACCGAGGTGGAGATGCGGTTGGGGGTTCTGTGCGGTCATGGTGGTCACCTCAGACGTTCGTGGCCGCCGGAGCGGCGAACCGGTTGGCGGGGCGGGGGAGGCCGAGCGTGTCGCGCAGGGTGTCACCGGCGCGCGGTACGGGCCGCTCCCCGGCCAGCGCCGGAAGCACCCGCTCGGTCAGGACCGGCAGATCGACGGCGAGTACGGCAGGGTGCAGCCTGACGCCGTCGACCAGCCCCGACAGTTCGTGCAGCAGGCCGGCCAGTGCCTCGGGCGGGCCGACGTGCCGAAGCCGTCCGGTCTCGGGCCAGGCGGCGGCCTGGTTCAGGGTCGCCAGCCGGTCGGCCGCCGGAATGTCCGTGTCGAGGACCACCTCCACCTCGGCGAAGACCAGCGGCGCTCCGGCCTCCCTCGCAGCGGCCGCGCGCTCCGCGATCCGGGCGAGATCGGGCCGGGAGACCAGCACCACGTCGGCGCGGTCGTCCGCGTCCAGCGCGTCCGGGACCAGTACGACGAGTTGGCCCTGCGGCGGGCGAGGGGTGATCAGCGGGCCCTTGACCGAGAAGGCGGGGCCCTCGAAGTCGACGGGGTGCACCCGGTCGGCGTCCAGGAAGCGGCCGGTCGCGAGGTCCTTGATGACCGCGTCGTCCTCCCAGGAGTCCCACAGGGACCGGGCGGTGTCGATGACGTCGGCGGTCTCGCGGACCAGCGCGGCGGCGGAACGTACCGGCTCGCCGACGGTGGCGGCCTCGTCCGGGTCGTTCGCCGCGCCGACGATCCAGGCGCCGCGCCCGTGCGAGGCGTGGTCGAGGCTGGCGAGCTGGGTGGCCAGATGGAACGGTTCCGTGGTGGTGACGTGCAGGGTGGGCGCGAGGCCGATCCGGTCGGTCAGCGGTGAGACGTACGCGGCGCGTGTGCCGGCCTCCAGCCGTCCGGCCGGGCCGCCCTCCTCACCGGGCGGCAGGGGCGAGTCGGCGAAGGTGACGAGGCCGAAGCCCGCGCTCTCGGCCGCGGTCACCACCTCTCGCAGGGCCCGCGGGCCGAGGACCTCGCCCGGCAGGCGTCCCGAGTGGCGCCAGGAAGCGGGGTGGGCGCCGTCGCCGTCCGCCTCCAGGGCGAGGTGCAGTCCGGGAAGCCCGGCGTCGCGATCAGTCATGAGGGTGTACCTCCGGTCGAAGTGGTTCCGGGGACGCGAGGGTCGGCGTGCGCCGACGAGCGGGACGAGGTGCGGGTGCGGGTGCGGGTGGGGAGGGAAGCGGCGGCCGCAGCCGCTGCGGGACGGGCAGGGGTCGCCCGCCGAGGACGGCGGATTTTTGTCGCCCGGCGAGCAGGAGCGCCACGGCCAGGGCCGCGAGCATGGCGACCGCGGCTCCGCAGGCGAGGCCCCAGCGCACCCCGGCGTGCTGGGATACCCAGCCGATCGTGGGGCCGCCGAGCGGGGCACCGCCCATCGAGACGACGGTGTAGACGGCCATCACCCGGCCGCGCATGGCGTTGCTGACCTCCGACTGGACGAAGGCGCTGACCGCGGTGTTGAGGGTCATCAGGGTGAACCCGGTCGGCAGCAGCAGGATCAGGAAGGTGGTGTAGGAGGGCATGAGCGCGGCCACCGCCTCGCTGACGCCGAAGAGGACGGCGCCGACGACCACGGTCCGCACCCGGGGCGAGACGCGGCGGGTCGCGGCGAGTGTCCCGGCGATGGTGCCCACGGACAGCGCGGTCGACATGAAGCCGAGACCGCTGGAGCCGACGTCGAAGACCCGCCCGGCGAACAGGGTGAGCGTGGTCGGGAAGTTCACCGCGAAGGTGGACACCGCCCCGAACAGGGCCAGCACAGCGGCCAGTTCGGGCCGGGCGGCGACGTAGCGCAGGCCCTCGACACCGGCGCCCGCCCATCGCACGCGCTTCACGGGCTCCGGCGCGTCCGCCGGCCTGACTCCAGGAGCGTCGGACGCGGGTGTGCGTGCGCGGATCGTCAGCAGGCCCAGGGTCACGGCCACAAAGGAGACGGCGTTCACCGCGAACACTCCGCCCGCCCCGATCAGTCCGAGCAGCACTCCGGCGATCGCGGGTCCGATCAGCCGGGCAGCGTTGAGGGACAGGATGTTCAGCCCCGCCGCGTTGGGTATCAGCGAGGGTCCGACCAACTCGGTGACGAAGGAGAGCCGTGCGGGATTCTCCACGGTGAAGACACAGCCCAGGCCGAACGACAGCAGATAGACCGACCAGAGGGGTGCGTGCCCGGACAGCACGGCGACCGTGAGGAGTACCGCCTGGACCGCGTACAGGGACTGCGCCCACAGCAGGAGGGAGCGGCGGTCGTACCGGTCGGCGAGCACTCCGCCCCAGAGGCCGAAGAGCAGGACCGGGGCGAACTGCAGACCCGCCGCCCAGCCGACCGCGGTTCCGCTGTGCGTGAGGTCGAAGACGAACCAGTCCAGCGCCACGCCCTGCATCGCGGAGCCGATGTTGGAGACCAGGCCCGTGCTCCAGTAGATCCGGTAGTCGCGGACCCGCAGTGCGGTGAACACCCCTGTTCGCGCGGTGTTCTTGGACACCATGATCCTCTCGGTCGGGGGCGCGCGGGCAGACCGGGCACGGCGGTCGCGCGGCGCGGGTTGAGCGAATGGGCATGACGGAGCGTCACGAAAGGGCGGGAGAAGAACGCGCGGGAACGCCTGCGAAGACGTCAGGGGGATCAGCCCTCGACCCGGGACCCGGTGACCTTCGGACGCACGAATAGCGGGTGCGACATCCGGGCGGACACGATCGCCGTGGGCGGGAGCGGAAGGTACGCGCTCAGTGACGCGGGGCGGTGTCCGTACACAGTGCGCTGCTCACCCTGAGCAGGTCGACGTGACGCCGGACGACTCGCGGCGCGAACGACCCACCGCGGTGCGGAAGATGACTGCCGTGCTCGCTGAAGGGTCGCGCCCGCACGCCGGTCACCTCGCACTCTTCGGGTCGTTCGGCGGCCGGGTGCCGGCCGCCGATACGGAGGATCGCCCCACCGGAGCGTGGGCGATCTCTCGGCAGGCTAACCCGTGGAGGCTGGTTGAACAATGCCGTCCCGAAGTGCGGAACTTCCCGCCCGATCGGGGAATGCGGAGCGGCCCACAGGGAGTTGCGCCCTGGAGGACCACACGGTCCCGCCCGATACACAGCACGAGGGAGTGGACATGACCGTTCCGCGGATCGACATCGGCCAGGAGAGCTTCACCGAGGAGTGGCAGTCGTGGCACCGGGAGAAGGAGGCGAACCTCGCCGGACCGCACGGGTTCCTCGCGATCACGAGCCTGCGCTGGCTGAGCGCCGAACCGGAGCGCTTCGAGGACGCCCCGGGGGTCTGGTCGACCTCGGCCGCGGGCGTGGTGGTGGAACTGGCGGAAGGCGAGGAACTGACCATCGATGGACAGTCGGTGACAGGTCGTCACGACTTCGGCGTCATCGGCGAACGCGACAGCCTGTTCCCCGGATTCGGTGACTCGGTGATCGAGGTGGCCAAGCGCGGCGGACACGACATTCTGCGCCCCCGCCATCCCGGGAACGCCCTGCGTACCGGCTTCACCGGGACCCCCGCGTACGCCCCTGCCACACACTGGGTCCGTCCGGGAAGGTTCCTGCCCTTCGAGGAGCCGCGTGCGGTGACGGTCGGCGCTTCGGTCGAGGGCCTGGAGCACGTCTACGACTCCCCCGGGCAGGTCGAATTCGAGGTCGACGGGGAGACGTACCGGCTCACGACGTTCAACGGCAAACGTCCCGGCTCGCTGACGGCTCTGTTCACGGATCTCACCTCCGGTGTGACCACCTACGCGGCGAACCGCTCCGTCCAGATCGACGCCCCCGACGAACAGGGTCTCGTCCGCATCGACTTCAACCGCGCGGCGAACCTTCCCTGCGCCTACACCGACCTGGCCACCTGCCCGCTGCCGCCGAAGGAGAACCGCCTGCCCGTCGCGGTCGAGGCCGGCGAGCGCATCCCCGTGGAACGCGGCGGACCGGCTGTCTGACACCCAAGGCCCGACCCGGCGGGATCTCCTTCTCACCGCGGTCTCCGGGCTGGTACGTTCAGGGGCGTCGCCGACAGGTGACGCCCTGTGTGCGAAGGGACCGCGCCACTCATGCCGTACCAGCAGAGCGCCACCGGAGCGGTGTCTCCGAGCCGTCTCTTCGGTGTGTCCGACACGGCTTCTCCCGACCGGCATCCCGAGGCCCGTCTGCACGCCCGGCTGCACATAGATCTGCGCCGCTCGTCCAGCGCGCTCTGTCCGGCCTGACTCTCCCGCCGGACCCGCCCCGCCGCGGCCCCCGCAACGAGTTCGCACGTGCGGCGCGCACCGTGTCGGCGTTCGTCCCGCCCTCTCCCCTCGCCCCCGCGCGGGGCGCTCGTGTCCGGCAATCCCGCGCGCCCCCGTCGTCCCGGAGCCCGGCACGGACGCCGGTCCGCCGTCACGTTGCCGGACCACCGGGTGGCATCAGCTTCAGCAGACGCAAGGAGCACCGCAATGGACGTCCACTCCTCACTGGCCGACGCGGTCGGCAACACCCCGCTGGTACGCCTCAACCGCGTCACCGGCCCGGGGCCCACACCGGTCTACGCGAAACTGGAGTACGTCAACCCGGGCGGGAGCGTGAAGGACCGCATCGCCCTCTCCATGGTCGAAGCGGCTGAGAAGGAGGGGCTGTTGGCTCCGGGCGGGACGATCGTCGAGGGCACGTCGGGCAACACCGGGGTCGGGCTGGCCATGGTCGCGGCCCAGCGAGGATACCGGTGCGTCTTCGCGATCCCGGACAAGAGCAGCGCGGAGAAGGTCGCGGTGCTGCGTGCGTACGGCGCCGAGGTCGTCGTCTGCCCGGGTGACGTACCGCGTGAACATCCGGAGCACGTGTACGCCACGGCCATCCGCATCGCCGAGGAGACTCCGGGCGGCTGGCTGGCCAACCAGTACGACAACCCGGCGAATCCGCTGGCCCATTACCGCACGACGGGGCCCGAGATCTGGCGCCAGACGGAGGGCCGGATCACCCACCTGGTGGCGGGCGTCGGCACCGGCGGCACCATCACGGGGACCGGCGAGTACCTCAAGGAGGTCAGCGGCGGGAGGGTGACGGTCGTGGGCGCGGACCCGGAGGCCTCGGTCTACTCGGGCGGCGACGGCGGCCCGTAC
>NZ_JBHWZJ010000111.1:0-20168 GCF_042728415.1 Streptomyces sp. NPDC060198
CGGCCGTCCCCGCCCAGCCGTGGGGCGCCGCCCCCCGCGGACACCCCGGGGGCGGGGGCGCGGGGCGGGCCCCCCCCGGCCCCCCCCGGGGTGGCGGCCGGGGGGCCCGGGCCCACGGGGGCGGGGGGGGGGGCGCCGCGGGGGGGGGGTGGGTGTCGCGGGGGCGCGTCGGCGACCGACGGTGAAGCCGCGAGGTGCGGCACAGAGCCCCGCGAGCCTAGCAAGATTCAAACGAGGCCTCAGATACCGCGGACCGCATTCGCAAGAATCGCGTCCCGTACGAACAGTGCCAGGCCAGGCCTGACCGCGTCGTAATAGGACGTGAAGCGCTTGTCCGCGACGTACATCTCGCCCAGACACGTGTGTATCTCGTGCGAGCAGGTGTAGCAGTTGCGGTCGATCCAATTCCGGTGCTCCTCCGCCAGTTCCACAGCCTGCTCGGAGTCCGCCGCCGCGTCCTCGCCGAGCAGCGCGGCAAACCGCTGGCGGAGGTCGTCCGTCTCGTCGCGCAGCCGCTTCCAATCCTCCTTGGTGTGCGAGGCCGTCATGTGGGCGGACTCCCTGTAGGCGCTCGTGTGGGCCCAGCGTCGCTCGACCTCCGGCATGTACCGCTCGGGGTCGTGGTCCCCGAAGACCTCAAAACGCTCCTCGGGCGTGAGGTTGATGCCCATCTTGTTCGCCTCCATGGCATGTTCGACGGCCGTGACCATTTGTTGGAGCCGGGCGATCCGGCCGGTCAGCAGGACATGCTGCCGACGCAGGTGCTCCCGCGGCTCCGATTCCGGATCGTCCAACAGGACCGCGACCTCTCCGAGGGGAAAGCCGAGCTCCCTGTAGAACAGGATCCGTTGCAGCCGGTCGAGATCGGCTTCGCTGTACCGCCGGTGGCCCGCGCTGCTGCGGCCTCCCGGGCTGAGCAGCCGGATCTCTTCGTAGTGGTGCAGAGTTCGCACCGTGACCCCGGCGAATCCGGCGACCTGTCCCACGGAGTAGCCCACGCTCCCGCCCTCTCTTCTTCTGCACACGCCCCCACTGTCACGCCCCCACTGTGAGTCCTCACGCCGCGTGAGGTGCAAGGGGTGGCCACGTCCGTGATCACCTTGGCTGCCGACCGTGCACGTCTCGGTGAGACGTACGGCGAAGCCCTTCCAGCGGATGATGTGCGCGTGGTGGACCCCAGGGTTCTGAGAACGCCGGGGGCGCAGCCTCGGGCGGCTGCCCTCAGGAAGGCGCAGCGCACGGCCAAAGGAGCCGACGTCCCGGTCCCCGATGCCGAGGAGGACCTGTTCGTGACCGGCGCGGAGCGCGACGCCGTCTCCGCGGGCCACGATCACCGTAGAGGCGCAGCGGGCCGCGACGCCGAGGCTGACCGATCCCGGAAGGACCGCTTTGCAGGCTGCCCGCACTCCCGGGAACCCACAACGGCCGCCGACGCCGACCCCGCCGCCCTTCGCTCAACAGGGCCCCCGCCGCGTCGTCCGCGACGACTTCGGTGGACACGATCAGGTCGGGAACCGTCGCCCCACCCGCTCGGCAGCGGTTGCGACGCTGCTCACGGCGAGTACCCCGGTCCGCCGGCCGACCGGTGCCGGGCGACGGCGTCGCTCCCCCGTACCGCTCCCGCACATCGAGGCATACGCCACTCTCGGGAATCGGCGGGACAGCCCTTAGTCAGCCGCTCGGCCCCTCGCCACGAAGTTCGCCGGGCTTGTCCACGCCGGCCACGTCCGGTGACCACGATGCCCACCGCCCTGGGAGGAGAGGCCCACCGCTGACCAGCGTGGCATCGGCAACTCGGCCGGAAAAAGGGCCGGTTGGTGTCGCCCTGGAAGACCGCCGAAGATCCTCGGGATGGTCCACGGCGAACCGGCGTGCACTGAGGTCGTAGAGCCGGCCCTCTGCCTGCAGGCGCGTCACGGAGGCCGGGTTCCCGTTGCCGGGCCATACCGTGAAGACGTCGGGGCCGTCGTCCGAGGCGAGTTGGGCGGGGAGGTTCTGTTGGAGCTGGCCCGTTTCGGCATAGGTCACGGACACCTTGGCAGCCGGATCGAGCCGGCCGAAGGCCGCGACCACCGCGTCCATGGAAACGCGGTCGGTGACGTTGGCGGTGATCCGCAGGGTGTCGTTGTCCGCACCGACGTCGCCGCCGCACGCGGACAGCGCGCCGATGAGGGCGGCGACGACCGCCGCGGTACGGCGATGCACACCCGTCGTGCGGCTGGGCTTCGTGGTGTTGAGGACATGGGAATGCTCCGTGCCGTGTTCGGATCGAAGGAGGAGAAAAAGAAGGGCGAGCAGTGCGGTGGGGGCATCGGCCGGGAAAGGACACGGCGGACGGGGCGCGGGATGATACGCGTCCCGCACCCCACGGCTCGCACGCTCTCGTGGAGGTCGTGCGAAGTCCTGTTCGGTGACTGGCCACGGAGGGAGCCGGGGGCTTCCGTGCGGGGCCGGTCCGCGTCGGAGTCGGGCGGGTCAGCCGACGGTCACGCTTCGCTGTGCTCTCAGGTGCCGGGACGAGCTTGCCGTGGCAAAGGTGTACAGGCCCGGGCCAAGGGTCCAGCCGCTCGACTGCCAGACGGACAGGTCCTCCTGCGGGATGGTGAAGGTCAGCCGTCGGGAACCCGCTGCGTCAAGCGTGACCTTGCGGAAGGCGACCAGGCGGCGGGGCTCCGCTGCTGCCGCCCCCGGCAGCTCGGCGTAGATCTGGACGACTTCCGTGCCCTTGCGCGGCCCTGAATTGGTGACCGTCACGGAGAGGGTGACGTGTCTGTTCGCGCGGTCGTAGGCGACTTCCAGGGATCCGTGGGCGAAGGATGTGTAGGAGAGGCCGTGGCCGAAGGCGAAGCGTGGTTGCTGACCTGCGGCGTCGTAGTAGCGGTACCCGACGGAGATGCCTTCGTCGTAGGTGACCGTGCCGTTCGTGCCCGGGTAGGTTGCGCCGGTGGTGCCGGGTCCCTGGGTCGCGTCGGTGGGGAAGGTGACGGGAAGACGGCCGGAGGGGTCGCTGTCGCCGAAGAGGACGGCGGCGAGGGCGGTACCCATGCCTCGGCCCCCGTACCAGAGCTGTATGACGGCTTCCACCTCGTTCAGCCAGGGCGTGGCCACGGGGCCGTCGGTATTGAGGACGACGATCGTGCGCGGGTTCGCGGCTGCCACGGCGCTGACGAGCTGGTTCTGGTCGCCCGGCAGGTCGAGTTGTGCGTGGTCCATGGCCTCGCCGGCGATCCGGTTGACGAAGACGACGGCCGCGTCGGCCGCTCGTGCCGCCGTGACGGCTGTGGGGATGAGCGAGTCGGGCTGCCAGCCCAGGGTCAAGCCGCAGGTGCCGGTTTCGGCGGTGGCGTTGGAATAGGTCAGTTCGATGCTCACAGCGCGGCCCGCGATGAGCCGGGCGGTCCCTTGGAGCGGGTAGTCGAACGGTCCGAGGAAGAAGCGTCGCATCTGACGGGTGCCGGAGACCACCGTGGTCCCATTGATCTTCAGCGTGGCTGTACCGGAGGGCAGCAGGGAGAAGCGGTGGAGGCCGGTGGTGGTCGGCAGGAGGGTGCCTGTCCACTTCACTGACCAGACGGCGGGCAGATTCGGAGCGGGGGTGGTGGTGAAGTCGACCCCCGCGTCGGTCCTCGTCAGCACCGCAGTCCCGCTGGGGTCGGCGCCCGCGAAGTAGGACGCGGTGAGGCCGGGCTTGCCCGCCTTGTCGCGCAACACGGTCGTGGGGACCGTGGCCAGGGGAAGGTCGCCCTTGGTGCCCTGCGCGTGGGTGACCGTGACTGTGCTTCCGGCGCGGTCACGGATGGCCTGGAGAGGGGCCGTCCAGGTTCCGGGATCGACGTAGCTGGATCCGCCGACTCCGGTCAGGGCGTCGGTGTCGGCGGGGCCGATGACGGCCAGCGACCTCACCGAGGCGGTCAGCGGAAGGGCGGAGGAACGGTTGGCGAGCAGGACCGTGGAGGAGATCGCGGCCTCGTGGGCGAGGTCCCGGTGGGCCTGTGTGCTGACGACTGCGGCAGGAGCAGGGACGGGGCTGTCGAAGAGGCCGTTGGCGAACATCGTGACGAGGATGCGTCGTGCGGCGTCGTCGAGCCGCGCGGCCGGGATCGCCCCTCCCGTAAGGCCGCCCTCGGGAACCGTCACCGCGCCGGTGCCGAGTCCGGCGAGGTCCATGCCCGCCCGGGCGGCTGCGACCTGGTCGTCGCCGGCCCAGAAGTCCGGCACCGTGTACCCCTGGAGGCCGAGACCCGTCTTGAGATCGTTGAACAGGGCAGGGTTCTGCGTCGCGAAGACGCCGTTGACCTTCGGGTAGGCCATCATCACCGACGTGGTCGGTGCGGCGGCGACCACGTGGCGGAAAGGCGCCTCGTAGACCTCGTGCAGGGCACGGTCGGACACCTTGGTGTCAGTGAAGAACCGGTTGGTCTCCTGCGTGTAGGCGGCGAAGTGCTTCACGGTGGCGACCACCTGCCGGCTCTGCAAGCCGACCGTGGCAGCCGCGCCCAGCCGACCGGCGAGCAGGGGGTCTTCTCCCATGCCCTCGGCCTGGCGTCCGGAGTGCCAGGTACGCGTCACATCGACGGTCGGGCCCAGTACGTTGTTGTAGCCCTTGCCCCTGCCCTCGGCACCGATCGCTTCTCCGATGCGACCGACGAGGTCCTCGTCGAAGGTCGCCGCCTGAGCGACGGGGACGGGAAAGGCCGTCACCCCCTTTTCCCCTCGGAGGCCGGCGGACGCGTCGACCGTGGTCAGGGCGGGGATGCCCAGGTGGGCGACGGCCGCGAAGTCGCAGCGTACGAGGGCCTCCTTCTCTGCCGCCGTCATCCTGGCCAGCAGGGCGTCGGCCCTTTCTTGCGCGGCGGAGTCCGTCACGCCTACGGCCTGGCCGCCCATGACCGGGACCATGGCAGCGGCCAACGCGGTGAAGGTGGCGGCAGAGAGGAATTTTCTTCTGTTCACAGCGGCTCTCCGGATACCTATGGACGGCTGCTCTACATTCCGTCACGGGGAAAATGAGGGCCACTCAGGATGTCAGGAACTTGAGTGGCCCCCGGCTGGCGAGAACAGCATGGATTCATGCGTCGCACGCATGCACATGCATCTTCTTTTCCGCTTCTTTCGAGACATCCCTGCCGCGTCCCACGGCAGTAGATTTCACACATCTCGGCGCCGACTCGTGAAGCGCCTTGCCCAACAGACGGAAAGCTATTGCCTGTTCAGCTTCGGGTCAACCTTCCGACGAGACTTCTTCGGATAAGTCGCTGACCAGCGGATACGAAGTCCTTCCGGATTGAATTGGATTGAAAATTTCAATGGGAACTCGCCTTGAACCGCCCTCCATTGTTTTGCTGGATCGCAGAAATCCACGACATTGATACGGGACTCATGAACAGAGCCCGAACACACCCGGACTGCCCGGCGCAGAAGCGGTCGCGCCGGGCAGTCCAGGGTTGGGATATACGTTTCGTTCAGGCGGTCGCTCCGGCGATTGCGGCGGTTTCCAGGACGTGCTCACCCGGGTCGAGGGAAACGGGCGGGCTTCCGGGCAACTCGGCGACGGCGCGAGTTCCTTCGGGAACGGTGCAGCGGGCGGTGAGGCCGGTGTCGGTCAGTTCCCAGGAGAGGGCCGCGGTTCCGTACGGGGTCTCGTGGCGGGTGCGGGCCCAGGTGATGCCTCCTCCGGGCCGCGGCCGGAAGGAGATTTCCCGGTAGCCGGGGCCCGTGGCGGTGATGCCGCCGACGACCCGGTGCAGCCAGTCCGCGACGGCGCCGAGAGCGTAGTGGTTGAAGGAGGTCATGCCGCCCGGGTTGAGGCTGCCGTCTGGCCGCAGGCTGTCCCAGCGTTCCCAGATCGTGGTCGCGCCCTGGGTCACGGTGTACAGCCACGAGGGGCACTCGGTCTGGAGCAGCAACCGGTAGGCGACGTCCAGGTGCCCGGTGTCGGTGAGCGCGTCACAGATCAGTGGAGTTCCGACGAAGCCGGTGGCGATGCGGGCGTCGTCCCTGAGGACGAGTTCGGCGAGCCGGTCCCCCGCATTCCGACGCTGTTCGGGGGTGAGCAGGTCGAAGACGATTCCCAGGGAGTAGGCGGTGGGGCTGTCGCTCGTCATGCGGCCGGTCGGCAGGACGTACCGGTGACGGAAGGATTCCGTCACCTCGGCGGCAAGGGCGGTGTATCGGGCTGAATCCGCGGCCTTCCCCAGCTCGGCGGCGGCGCGTCCGAGCTGACGGGTGGAGTGGGCGTAGTAGGCCGTGGCGACGAGGTAGCGGTCGGTGACGCCGGCTGCCGGGTCGTCCGGTGGGGCGGCGGGGTCGAGCCAGTCGCCCAGCTGGAATCCGGTGTCCCACAGGCGCGTCGGGCCGGCCAGTCGCTCCACCAGGTCGACCCATTTCTTGGCCATGGGGTAGTGGCGCCGGAGGAGGCCGACGTCGCCGAAGCGCTGGTGGAGGGTCCAGGGGGTGAGTACGGCGGCGTCTCCCCAGGCCGCCCCGGGGTGGATCGGCGTCCACATGGGAGCGCCGGGTATGACGGGCACGTACCAGGGGACGGTGCCGTCGGGGAGTTGTTCCAGGCCGACGTCGGTGAGCCAGGAGTCGAGCATCCCGGCGCAGTCGTAGAGAAAGCTCGCGGTGGGCGCGAAGACCTGTATGTCGCCGGTCCAGCCGAGGCGTTCGTCGCGCTGAGGGCAGTCGGTGGGTATGTCGACGAAGTTGCCGCGCATGCTCCAGAGGACGTTCTCGTGCAGTCGGTTGACCAGGGGGTCGCTGCACTCGAACCAGCCGGTGCGGTGCATGTCCGTGTGGTGGACGCGCGCTTTGACCATGTCGGCGTTCAACTCGCCCGGCCAGCCGTTCACTTCGGCATGGCGGAAGCCGTGGAGGGTGAAGCGCGGCTCCCAGGTGAGCGGGCCGTCGCCGGAGAGGATCAGAGTGTCGGTGGCGTACGCCTCGCGCAGCGGCCGGGTTGCCAGTGCGCCGTTCTCCAGTACTTCGGCGTGCCGCAGGACGATGGTGGTACCGGCCGGCCCGTCGACGGTGACGCGGAGGCGGCCCACGAGGTTCTGACCGAAGTCGAGGAGGTGCCCGCCCTCGGTGGGGGTGATGGCGACCGGGGCGATCTCCTGGGTGCAGCGGACCGGTGGCCCCATCGGGGCGGCCAGCGTCGCGGGGTCGCGGCGGCCCGTCCGGACGGGGCTCCACATGTCGGAGGCGGTACGCGAGGGCGAAGGTGTGCACCACTGTGCGTCGTGGAGTCGGGCGTCGAAGATTTCTCCCTCGTAGAGGCCGCTGGTCAGGATCGGGCCGGGAGCGGCGTGCCAGGTTCCGTCCGTGGCGATGAGGGTGGCGGAGCCGTCGTCGTGCACCACTTCGAGTTGTGCGATGAGCGCTTGGTCGGTGCCGTAGATGTTGCGGGTGCCGCCGTCGAAGCCGTACTTGCCGCGGTACCAGCCGTCGCCGAGCCAGGCCCCGATGGTGTTGGCGCCCTCGGTGAGGTGGTCGGTGACGTCGTGGGTGCGGTAGCGCAGCCGGTGCGGGTAGACGGTCCAACCCGGGGCCAGTGTCTCGTCCCCGACACGGCGACCGTTGATCTCCGCCTCGTACAGGCCGTGGGCGGTGACGTACAGGCGCGCGTGGGCCACGGGGCGGTCGAGCCGGAAGTCCTTGCGGACCCGCGCCGGGCGGCGCTCGGCCTCCGGGTCCTCGTCCCATCCGGCGCCCACGGGCACCGCCTGCCAGTCGGTGGGCGCCAGCAGGCCGGCTTCGACGGTCCGCGGATCGCTCCATCCCGATGGCTCCGGGGCGTCCGGGGTCCAGACGCGGACCCGGACGAGCGCGCGTTCCCGGGAGGCCAGCGGCTCACCCGGCCAGGGCGCGAGTACGTGGGTGTCGACGTCGAGACGCCCGGTGCGACGGACGGCACCGGCGCGGTCGACCTCCAGTTCGTATGCGTGCTGTCGGCCGGATCCCGGCGGCAGCGTCCAGGTGAGCCGGGGGGCGGCGACTCCGATGCCGAGTCCGTCCGGCAGATGCTCGAAGGACACCGGGGAGGGCTGAGGGGGGAGCAAAGGGAGGACCTTTCTTGCACGTGCGGGAGCGAGCGTGGTGACGGGCGGGGGTCAGCCCTTGACCGCTCCCGAGGTGAGGCCCTTCATGACCTTCTGGTTGAGGAAGAGGTAGATCAGGAGGGTGCCGAAGACGTTGATGCAGATGGCGGCGAAGAGGGGGCCGTACTGGGTGGCGCCGAAGTCGCCGGTGAAGTTGAGCAGCCCGACCTGGATGGTGCGCAGGTCTTGGTCGTTGGTAAAGGTGAGGGCGATGAGCAGGTCGTTCCAGATGAAGAAGAACTGCACCAGGCCGACGGTGAGCAGGGCGTTGCGGACCAGGGGGACGCTGATGGTCCAGAAGGCGCGCAGGATGCCGGCACCGTCGACGGTGGCCGCCTCGAACAGCTCGCGCGGGACCGTGCGGTAGTAGGTGGCCATCATGAAGACGGTCAGCGGAAGGCCGGTGCCGGTGTAGGTGAGGATCAGCGGCCACAGCGTGCCGGACAGGCCGGTCTGGAAGTACACGGTGAACAGGGGCAGCAGGATCATCTGCGGAGGGATCATCATGCCCGCGAGGAAGACGAGGAGGGTGAGGCTGCGACCCTTCCAGACCATGATCTGGAGGGCGAAGCCGGCGGCGGTGCCCAGCAGCAGCATCAGGGCGAGGGCGGGGACGACGGCGAGCAGGCTGTTCTGGACGTACAGGCCGATGTGGCCGGTGTTCCACGCCTCGCCGTAGTTGCCCCACTCCCAGGAAGTGGGCAGGCTCCAGGTGGAGTTGTTCAGGTAGTCGTCGTTGGACTTCAGCGAGGTGAGGAACATCCATATCAGCGGGTAGACCTCGACGACCAGCAGAAGTGCGACGACGGTCTTGACCCACAGGCGACTCCCCCGGCGCCCGGCCCGGGGCCGTCGAGCCCGGTCGGGGGTGCGGGCGGACGTTCTCGCGGGGGTCGTCTTCGGGTGTGTGTCGATGGTGGCCATGGGTCTCAGCCCTCCGTGAGGTCGCGCCGCGAGACGCGGTAGACGACCAGGCTCACCAGCAGGCTCACGACGGTCAGCAGCAGGGCGATGGTGCTGCCGTAGCCGTAGTCGCTGTAGGTGAACGACGTCTGGAACATGTACAGGGTCAGTGGGGTGGTGCCGTTGCCCGGGCCGCCGTTGGTGAGGGCGACGATCGAGTCGAAGGCTTTGAGCGTTCCGTTGATGCTGAAGATCAGCGAGGACATCAGGACGGGCAGGGACAGCGGCAGCACGATGTGGCGTACGAGCCTGAGTCCGGTCGCCCCGTCGAGGCGGGCCGATTCCAGGACTTCGTCGGGGATGTCGACCAGGCCGGCGAAGAGCAGCACGGCGTAGAAGCCCATGGACCGCCAGATGTCCATGGCGACCAGGACCCAGAAGGCGCTGCCCGAGCTGCCGAAGAAGTCGATCGAGTCGATGCCGACCGCGTTGAGCAGCGAGTTGACCGGGCCGGTCTGCGGGGCGACCTGGAAGAACTTCTGGAACAGCAGGCCGACGGCGACGGTGGGCAGGACGACGGGGAAGAAGACCAGGGTGCGAACGAGCGCCGAGGCCCGCCTGAGGAAGAACACGTAGAGCAGGGCCAGGAGATAGCCGGCGACGACCTGACCGGCCGTGACGGTCACGGCGTATTTCAAGGTGAACCAGAGCGCGTCCCGGACCGCCGGATCGTCGAAGAGGCGCGAGAAGTTGGCGACACCGTTGCCGGTGAAGCCGTCGATGGTGTTGCCCTTGGTGAAGGAATAGCCGAGCGACCACACCATGGGGACGAGCATGATCAGCGAGTAGACGAGGAGGGCGGGACCGAGCAGGAGCGCGATCGCCCTGCGGTCACCGAGTACGCGGTGCATGGATGGTGTCCGTCTCGTTTCCGTTGGCGGGGCCTGCGGCGGCGCGGGGCGGCTGGGCCGTCGGGCCCGGGGCGGCTCGCGCACGATCGTGCGAGAAGGCGGGCGGGCCGCCCCGGGGAGGTCACTGGGCGGCGAGTGCGTCCTGGACGGTCTGCATGAACTGCTGGGGGCTCATGCTCCCCGAGACCAGGCTCGCGGCGTTGGTCTGGCTGATGGTGGTGGCCTTGGTGCTGAACAGGGCCTCGAACCACAGCACGTTCTGCCGGGAGGAGCTGACGGTGTCGCGGACCTGGGTGGTGACCGCGTTGGCGTCCTTCACCTCGGTGTTCACCTTGAAGCCGGTGATGGTCCCGTGGTCCTTCAGTGCCGTGGCGCCGTAGTTCTCGGTGATGCAGGAGACCCAGGCGCCGGTCTTCTTGTCGAAGGACTTCGCGGCCAGGGTGATGCCGAGGCCGACGTTGGACGGGTACTGGTCGACCGAGCCCTTGCCTCCGGCGACGGCCGGGAAGGGCATGAAGCCGACGTTCGCGGCGCCGACCTTGTTCTGTTCGGGGTCGGAGATGTTCGCCAGCGCCCAGCTGCCCATGTAGAACATGGCCGCCTTGCCGCTGAGGAACTGGTTCATCGCGGTGTCGTAGTCGATGGAGCCGACACCCTTGCCGAAGTACCCCTTCTTCCCGAGCGCGGCGACCTCGTCGGCGGCCTTCACGTACTCCGGATCGGTCAGTTTCGCCTGACCGTCCGCGACCCTTCGCAGCGCGTCGGGGCCGAGGCTGCGGAAGAGGTAGTCGCTGATCAGGCGGGTCAGCGGCCATCCCTGCTGGCCGGAGGCGGAGAAGGGCTGGACGTCCTTGGACTTCAGCTTCGCGGCCGCGGACACCAGTTCGTCCCACGTGCCGGGCACTGCCAGGCCGTTGTCGGCGAAGATCTTCTTGTTGTAGAAGATCCCCTCGATGTTGTACTCGTAGGGCAGTACCTCCAGCTTCCCGCCGTACAGGGCCTTGATCGTCGAGACGGCGGCGGGCTCCAGCTGGTCCAGGACGCCGAGCTCCTCGAGTTTCGGCTCCAGGTCGGCGACCTTGCCGGACTTCGCGAGCTGCTGGGTGAGGGCGGGGGCGTTGCCGGCGGCGAACTGCACGGGCAGTGCGTTCTGGCCGGCCAGGAGCTGGAGCTTCTGGTCGAGGCTCGCCTGCGGGACGGTTTCCACCTTGAGCGGCAGTGCGTCGTTCGCCGGCTTGCACGCGCCCTTCGACAGCGTGGTGAGAGCGGTCTTCACGGTGGTGTTCTCGGTGACGCTGAGGTAGTCGAAGTTGTCGGGTGCGGCGGAGGGGCCACCGCCGCTGCCGCCGCAGGCTGTGGCGAACAGTGCCAGCGAGGCGGTACCGGCGATGAACAGACTCAGTCGCGTGCGACGGCCACGGGGCATGCGCAGGGACACGGGGAACTCCCAGGGTCATGGAGGAGGACGGAGCAGGACGCAGTGGTGCGAGAGCGCCAGGGCGGGGCAGGGCCCGGCAGCACGGGAGAACTTTGTAAAACGTTCTCCACGTCGAGTGGGCAAAACCTTGCACTCCACATCAGGACCCGTCAAGACACATCCCGGTAACAGCATGGTTTTATAGAGCGACTTGACAGTTCCTCGGGGCTACCGTGTAGACCGTTGCACGACACGCATCACAGAGCAGGGGTGGATCGATGGATCGGGCCGGCGCAGCCAGGCAGAACAGACGCGTGACGATCACCGATGTGGCCCGGCACGCCGGCGTCTCCACCGCGGCCGTCTCCAAAGTGCTGCGCAACGCCTACGGCGTGAGCGAGAGCATGCGGGAGAAGGTCACGGCGGCCATCACCGAGCTCGACTACCGGCCGCACGCGGCGGCCCGCGGCATGCGCGGACGGACCTACACGATCGGCGTGCTGCTCGACAACGTGCGCAACGCCTTCTTCGCGGACATCCTCGACGGCATCCGGGACGAACTGCGTCAGACCGAGTACACCGTGCTGATCGGCGCGGCCGGATTCGACCCGGAGGACCAGGCGAAGACCATCCGCTCCATGGTCGACCGTCAGATGGACGGGCTGGTCCTCATCGCCCCCGGGACCGCACGGGCCGAAGTCCTGGCCACGGCTGCGACGACTCCGACCGCGGTCATCGGCCACCACGACACGGACGACACCTACGACTCCGTCGTGGACGCCGACGACACCGGCGCCGGCCTGGTCGTCGACCATCTCGCCGCCCTCGGACATCGCGACATCGCCCTGGTCTCCGCCGCGGGCACGAAGGCCAACCAGTGGAAGCGCACACCCGAAGTCGTGCTGCGGGACGGCTATCTGAAGGCCATGGAACGGCACGGCCTGACCGGACACGCCCGCGTCCACCACACCGCCTACTCCGACGAGGGCGGATTCAAGGCGGGGATGACCCTGTTGACCGCGGCGAACCGGCCGACCGCCGTCATGGCGGGTGCCGACGTCGCCGCCCTGGGCATCTTCCGCGCCGCCCACGAACTGGGCCTGCGCATCCCCGAAGACCTCTCGCTCGTCGGTTACAACAACACCGCACTCGCGGCCCTCGCCCCCGTCCAGTTGACCAGCGTCGACCAGGCCGGTTACACCATGGGCTCCACCGCCGCCCGCATGCTCGTCGAACGGGTGGAGGGCCGGAGGGACCGGGCCATGCGGACCACCATGACCCCCCGGCTGGTAGTGCGCGCCACCACCGCCGCGCCACGGAGCCGGTAGGCCGTGCACCGGCCGACCGCCGCCACACCTGCGGCACCCTCTGCTCTCCGCCCACCGGGCCCCGAGGTACGGGGCGCGGGGCGGGACAGCAGAGCACGCCCGCGGGTCGGCATCAAGGACGTGGCCAGGGAGGCCGGTGTCTCGCTCGGCACCGTCTCGAACGTCCTCAACCGGCCAGAGATGGTGGCCGAGGCCACCCGTACACGCGTCCTGGAGGTGATCGACACGCTGGGCTACGTCCGTGCCGAGGGCGCGCGGCAACTGCGGGGATGGGCTTCCCGGGTGATCGCCCTGATGGTCCTCGACATCGTCAACCCGTTCTTCACCGCGCTCGCCGCCGGCGTGGAGCAGGCCGCACGTGAAGCGGACCTGGGCGTCATGGTCTGCACCGGCGCCCACGATCCGGCGGAAGCGGCACGCTACTTGTCGCTGATCACCTCGCACCAGGTCCGCGGCGCGGTGATCACCGCGGGCGAGGGCACCGACCGCACGGTCGCGGCATTCCGCCGCAACGCGGTCCCCTTCGTCGTCGCCGACCGGAGCGCACCCTGGACCGAGGCCTGCTCGGTCGGCATCGACGACGTCGCCGGAGGCCACGCCGCGGCCCGCCATCTGATCGCCCGGGGCCACCGGGCCCTCGTCTACGTCGGCGGTCCCGAGCCCCTTCCGCAGGTACGGGACCGGCGTCGAGGCGCGCTGCGCGCCCTCGGCCCGGCCGGCCTGCCGGCCACCGCCCTGCTCGAACTCCCCTGCCCCGCACTCACCGTGGAAGCCGGAAAAGACGCCGGACACCGCATCCTCGGCCTTCCGCAGCGACCGACGGCCGTCTTCTGCGCCAACGACCTGCTGGCTCTCGGCGTTCTGCAAGCGCTGTACGAGGCCGGGCTGAAGGTCCCCGAGGACATCGCCGTGGTGGGCTACGACGACATCGAGTTCGCCGCCTCCGCCGTCGTACCCCTCACTTCCGTACGCCGGCCTGCCGTCGCGATGGGCCGGCGGGCCGGCCGCCTCCTCATCGAGGACACGGCCGACGGTCTCGCTCATGAACACGCGCACATCGTCCTTCAGCCGGAACTCGTCGTGCGCCGGTCGACCATGGCGGCACCGGCTCGCTGATCACCCCGGGTCGCAACCGGAACGTGTAAGGACCACAGCCGGCTGCGGCGGGGGCGCGGGTACGCGGTTGCGCACGACCTGGATCGATGATGCCTCCGGGACGCCCCGCTGCCCACCGGTGGCACGATTCATGTATCGGATGCCCTTCATCCATTCGACGGATGGCAGGCTCCTCGCGAACCGCGAACCGCGAACCGCGAACCGCGAACCGCGAACCGGCCTCGATCCGCGCCCTGCTCACTCCCGCGCCTCCTCGGCCATCCGGCTGCCGACCCGGGCGGCCGTCTCCCGCAGCCAGATGTGGGCCGCATCGTGGGTGTGCACGGGGTGCCACCACATCGCCTCCCTGAGGGGGACGGCCTCGTAGGGCGGTTCGACCACGCGTACGGCGGCCAGCGGCGCGAGGAGCCGGGCGAGGCGGGCCTGGATCAGGGCGATGCGCCGGGTTCCGCCGACCAGCAGCGGGATGGTCTGGAAGCTGTCGACGGACACCTCGACGCGGGGTTCGACACCCAGCATGCCCAGTTGGCGGACGGCCGGGGCGTCGTAGGTGCGCTGGTAGGTGACCCACGGCAGCCGGGCCAGGTCCTCCCGGGTCAGCCGGCCGTCGACGCTCGGGTGGTCCTCGGCGACGAGGAACACCCAGCGGTCCTGATAGAGGTCGGTGGCCGGGAAGTCGCTGATCACCCCGTGCGGCATGAGCAGGCCGTCAGTGGTGCTGAGCAGCGTCTCGGTGGCGTCCACCACGGTGGTCGGCGTCTGGGCGAAGCGCAGCCGGATGCCGGGGGCCTCCTGGTGCACGACCCGGGCGAGCTCGGCGCCGAAGACGGCCACCGCGTAGTCGGACGCCACCAGCTTGAACTCGCGGGTCTCCTTGGCCGGATCGAAGTGCGCCTGACTCGCGAAGAGGCGTTCCAGCAGGTCGTAGGCGGTGGATGCCCGGTCGAGAAGGACCTGGCCCAGGGCGGTGAGTTCGTAGTGGCCGCCGACGCGGGCGAGCAGGTCGTCGTCGAAGTGCCGGCGCAGGCGTGAGAGCGCGGCGCTCATGGCGGGCTGGCTGAGGCCGACGCGCTCCCCGGCCCGGGTGACGTTGCGCTCCTCCAGCAGGGCGCGCAGGGCGACGACGAGATTGAGGTCGAGGCGACTGAGATTCATGGCGGTTTTCCTCGCTGTCCGGCGACGACCTGCGGCAATTTGTCAGACGGATGCCGACCATCCACAGAATCGATTTCCGTGATCACTGGTGGCGGGTCCAGATTAGTGCCACCGCAATCAGGAGGACATGTTCGTGAAACCTGAAGCCTCGTCCGCCCTCTTCGCCGGGCCCTTCGCCCTGGCCACACTCTCCGCCCCCGAGGGGGCGCCCTTCCCCGCTCTCGTCACACCCGACGCGCAGGCGATCGACCTGCGGTCCGCCCTGAGCAACGCCGAGTTGACCGTGCGGGCCGTCCTGGAGGACTGGGACGCGGTGCAGCCGCAGCTCGCCGCGCTGGCCTCCGACGACGGTCCGCACCGCCGGGCGCTGGCGGAATTCCGGGTACACGCGCCGGTCGAGCCGCGCCAGGTCTTCCAGTCCGGGGCAAACTACCGCCAACACGTGATCGATCTGCACGTCGCCCACCGGGCGCCGGGCGACGAGCGGCCGGAGGCGGAACGGCGCGCCGAGGCGGCGGAGATCATGGACCGGCGGGCAGCCGAGGATCTGCCGTACGTCTTCATCGGTCTGCCGAGCGCGATCACCGGACCGTACGACGACGTCGTACTGCCGGCTTGGGCCGAGAAGCCCGACTGGGAGCTGGAGCTGACCGCGGTGATCGGCCGCCCCGCCTACCGGGTGTCCGTGGAGGAGGCCCTGGACCACGTTGCCGGGTACACCATCGCCAACGACCTGACCGACCGGGCGACCGTATTCCGCCGGGACATGCCACAGATAGGCACGGACTGGCTGCGCAGCAAGAACGCCCCCGGCTTCACCCCGCTCGGCCCCTGGATCGTCCCCGCCACCTCGGTCGCCGACACCGACGACCTGCGCCTGGTCCTGAAGCTCAACGGCGAGACCATGCAGGACGAGTCCACCAAGGACATGATCTTCGACGTCGCGCGCATGGTGTCCTACGCCTCCCGGTCGGCCCGCCTCCTGCCGGGCGACCTGGTGCTCACCGGCTCCCCCGCCGGCAACGGCATGCACTGGGGCCGGCTGCTGCGTGACGGCGACGTCATGGACGGCTCCATCACCGGACTGGGTACTCAGCGCACCCGTTGTGTGGCGGAGGAAGCCCGGTGACCCCCGACCGCACCGACCCCGAGGGCTCGATCGCGCGGGCCGCGAAAGCGTGCTCCAACTGGAACCGCTGGGGCGAGGACGACGTACTGGGCACCCTCAACTTCCTCGACGAAGCGAAGCGCCGCGAGGGCGCGGCGCTGGTCCGGCGGGGCGTCAGCTTCTCCCTTTCCCAGCGCTTCGACATCGACGGCCCGCAGAAGGGCTGGCGCCGGCGCACCAACCCGGTCCACACCATGCTGGACACCGGCACCGACGCGGCCCTCGGCAATCAGGGCCTGCCGCACGGCATCGGCGGTGCCGACGACGTGATCGCGATGCCGCTTCAGTGCTCCACGCAATGGGACGGACTGGGGCACATCTTCGACCACGGCAAGGCGTGGAACGGACGCCCGGCCGAGCAGGTCGTCACCTCCGACGGTGACCTGGTCACCGGCATCGAGCACATGGCCCCCTACGTCGCCGGGCGCGGGGTGCTCCTCGACGTCGGCCGGGTCGTCGGCAAGGACGGTGAGCTGCCCGACGGATTCGCGATCACCGAGGAGCACCTGGCGGCAACGGCCCGGGCGCACGGCGTGACCGTGGAACGCGGAGACATCGTGCTGGTACGCACCGGGCAGCTGAGCCGGGTACGCCGCGACGGCTGGGGCGAGTACGCCGGAGGGCCCGCCCCCGGCCTGTCGTTCACCACGGCCGGCTGGCTGCACCGCACCGAGATCGCCGCGATCGCCACCGACACCTGGGGCTTCGAGGTCCGTCCGAACGAGTTCGAGCACGCCTTCCAGCCGCTGCACCAGGTCGCCATCCCGAACATGGGCCTGCTCATCGGCGAGATGTGGGACCTCGACGCTCTCGCCGAGGACTGTGCGGGCGACGGCGCGTACGCCTTCTGGCTCACCGCGGCGCCCCTGCCCATCACCGGCGCGGTCGGCTCGCCGGTCAACCCGATAGCCGTCAAGTAGCACCGAGGAACGAAGGAGTTCCCCATGACCCCATCCCGCACGGTCCTCGTGATCGGCGGCGGCGCGGCCGGCAACGCCGTGACGATCCTGCTGCGCCGCGCCGGGTACGCCGTGGACCTCGTCGAGGCCAGGGCCGACTGGAACGCGACCGCCGGCTCCGGCATCACCCTCCAGGGCAACGCCCTGCGCGTCCTGCACGAACTGGGCGTCTGGAAGCAGGTGGAGGCGTCCGGTTTCGGCTTCGGCTCGGTCGGCATCACCGCACCCGACGGCACGGTCCTGCACACCCAGGACGACCTGCGCACCGGCGGCGACGACCTGCCCGCAACCGTCGGCATGCAGCGCCCCCGGCTCCAGCGGATCCTCATCGACGCGGTGCGCGCCAGTGGTGCGACCGTCCGTCTCGGCACCACCGCCGAACTCCTGGGCCAGGACGCGCACGGCGTCTCGGTACGGCTCTCCGACGGCTCCGAGCACTGCTACGACCTCGTGATCGCCGCCGACGGCCTCGGTTCCGCCACCCGCGCCGCCATCGGCATCCCCGCCCGGCCGGAGCCCACCGGGATGGCCATCTGGCGCGTCGCCGCCCCGCGCCCGGCCGGCGTCACCCGTACCGACCTCGCCTACGGCGGGCCGGCCTACATCGCCGGCTACTGCCCCACCAGCGACACGACGCTGTACGCGTACGTGGTGGAGGCCAACCGCGACCGCGCCGGGATACCGCCCGAGTCGTACGCGGACGAGATGCGCCGCCTGACCCGGCACTACGGCGGGTTCTGGCCGGAGATCACCGAGCACGTCACGGATCCGGCGAAGGTCAACTACACCTGGTTCGACCGCATGCTGGTCGAGGGCTCCTGGCACCGCGGCCGGGTCGTCCTGGTCGGCGACGCCGCGCACTGCTGCCCGCCCACCCTCGCCCAGGGCGCCGCGCTCTCGCTGGAGGACGCGTGGGTGCTCGCCCAGATACTGACCGGGGCCGACGACTGGGACGACGCGTTGTTCCAGGCGTACTACGAGCGGCGGATCGTCCGCGTACGCCCCGTGGTCGAGGCGTCCGTCCGCATCGGGCAGTGGCAGCTCGACGGTGTGCACGACGCCGACGTGCCCGGTCTGATGGCCCGCACCATGACCATGCTCCGGGAACTGCCGTGACCGCGCCGCAGGTTCAGCAGGCAGCCCCCACGGTCGACGTACACGCCCACGTCCTGCTGCCGGAGATCGAGGCACTGGTGGAGGGGCGGCCGGGGCTGGCCGGGGCACGGGCGCTGGACGCCCGCCGCAACGGCCCCGCGGCCCTCGCCGTCAGCGGTCCCATGGTCCGCGAGCGCTTGACCCGCCTGACCGACGTCACCGTGCGGCTGGCGGCGATGGACGCGCAGGGTGTCGACGTCCAGTTGGTCAGCCCCTCCCCCTCGCACTACCACTACTGGGCGGACGAGGAGATGGCCGAGGAGGTCTACCGGCTGGCCAACGAAGCCACGGCGAAGCACTGTTCGGCCGCGCCGGACCGGTTGCGCGGTCTGGGCCTCGTACCGCTTCAGCACCCGGAGCGCACCGTCGACGCCCTCGACCACGCTCTCGCGCAGGGCCTGCTCGGCGTCGAGATCTCCAGCCACGCGCCCGGCCGCGAACTCTCCGACCCGGCCTACGAAGCCTTCTGGACCCGGGCCGAGGAGACGGGCGCGATCCTCTTCCTGCACCCCTTCGGCTGCACCCTCGACGAGCGCCTCGACCAGTGGTACCTCTCCAACACGGTCGGCCAGCCCACCGAGAACGCCGTCGCACTCTCGCACCTGATCTTCTCCGGGGTACTCGACCGGCACCCCGGGCTGAAGCTGGTCGCGGCCCACGGCGGCGGCTACCTGCCCACCCACATCGGCCGCTCCGACCACGCCTGGTCCGCCCGGTCCGACGCGGGAGCCGGCTGCGCCCACCCGCCCAGCAATTATCTGAGGCGGCTGTACTTCGACTCCCTCGTCCACGACCCCCGTGTGCTGCGGGAACTGGTCCGCGTCGCCGGGGCCGACCGGGTCCTGCTGGGCTCCGACTTCCCCTTCGACATGGGATCCCAGGACCCGGTGGGCGCCCTGCGCGCCGCCGCCCTGCCCGAGGCCGACTTCCACGCGATCCGCGGCCGCAACGCGGCCTCCCTCCTCCGGACGGACTGACACCATGCGCCTGCTCACCCACCTGAGGCACGTCGACCTCGCCGTGCCCGACTACGACAAGCAGCTCGACTTCTACGCGGGCGTCTGGGGACTGACCAAGGTCGCCGAGGATTCCGGCATCTCCTTCCTGGCCGCCGAGGGCTCCCCCGAGCAGTACGTCGTGCGGCTGCGCGAGGCCGACGAGAAGCGACTCGACCTCGTCTCCTACGGCGCCGCGTCCGCAGCCGACGTGGACACCCTGGCGGAGCGACTCATCGCCGGAGACGTGCAGTTGATCTCCCGTCCGGGCAAGGTCGACACCCCGGGCGGCGGATACGGCTTCCGCTTCTTCGACGTCGACGGCCGCACCATCGAGGTGTCCGCCGACGTCGCGGTGCGGCGCCACCGGAAGATCGAGGAGAAGGAGGCCATCCCGGTCAAGCTCTCGCACGTCGTGCTCAACTCGCCGGACCTGAACCGCACCCGCGCGTGGTACGAGCGCCACCTCGGCTTCGCCCTCTCCGACACCCTCAGCTCCCCGCACATGGGCGAGGTCATGCACTTCATGCGGATCAGCAACCAGCACCACTCCATGGCCATCGCCCAGGGCCCGCACACCGCGCTGCACCACGTCTCCTTCGAGATGCGCGGCATCGACGAGTACATGCGCGGCTCCGGCCGCGTCATGCGAGCCGGTTTCAAGAAGGTCTGGGGCCCCGGACGGCACATGGCCGGCGACAACACCTTCACCTACTTCCTCGACCCACACGGCAACACCGTCGAGTACACCACCGAGCTGGAGAACCTCGACGAGGACACCTGGCACCCGCACGTGTACGACTTCTCCCGGCCCGAGGTCACCGACCAGTGGGGCACCGCCAACGCCATGAACGAGATCGTCGCCAAGGAGTCTTTCAACGACCCCGACCGCGGCGTCTTCGTCGCTCCCCCGGTCTGATCCCTTCCGCCTCGGGGGCGGGCCGCGGGCCACGGCCCACGCC
>NZ_JBHWZJ010000112.1:0-20157 GCF_042728415.1 Streptomyces sp. NPDC060198
GGGACCTCCGTGGAGATCCCGGCCCCGCCGGCGCGTACCGCAGCCGTCCTCGGCCGCCGACTACTTCTTGCGGCGACGCCCGCCGCCACCCGCGCTCTTCTGCGCCTTGCGGCGCTCGGCACGGGTCAGGCCGTCGCTCTCGGAAGCGTTGTCGGTGAACTCGCCCTCCACCACACCGCCTTCGCCGTCCACCGTGGGGGCGGAGAAGTGCAGGCGGTCGGGGCGCTGCGGGGCTTCGAGTCCCTTGGCGCGGATCTCGGGCCGGGCGGCCGGCGCGACAGCGGCACCTTCCTTGGTGAGCGAGGGCTGCTCGGCGTCGTCCTTGACCGGGACTTCCTCGACCTGCTGTTCGACCTGGACCTCGAGGTTGAAGAGGTACCCGACCGACTCCTCCTTGATGCCCTCCATCATGGCGTTGAACATGTCGAACCCTTCGCGCTGGTACTCGACCAGCGGGTCCTTCTGCGCCATGGCACGGAGGCCGATGCCCTCCTGGAGGTAGTCCATCTCGTAGAGGTGCTCGCGCCACTTGCGGTCGAGGACCGAGAGGACCACGCGGCGCTCCAGCTCGCGCATGATCTCGGAGCCGAGGGAGTTCTCGCGCTCCTCGTACTGCGCGTGGATGTCGTCCTTGACGGACTCGGCGATGAAGTCCGCCGTGACACCGGCGAGGTCGCCGGCCGCTTCCTCCAGCTCCTCCACGGTGACCTTCACCGGGTAGAGCTGCTTGAAGGCGCCCCACAGCCGGTCGAGGTCCCACTCCTCCGCGAAGCCCTCGGCGGTCTCCTGGCGGATGTAGTCGTCGATCGTGTCGTCCATGAAGTGACGGATCTGGTCCTGGAGGTCCTCGCCCTCCAGGACGCGGCGCCGCTCGCCGTAGATGACCTCGCGCTGGCGGTTGAGCACCTCGTCGTACTTCAGGACGTTCTTACGCGTCTCGAAGTTCTGCTGCTCGACCTGGGACTGAGCGGAGGCGATGGCGCGGGTGACCATCTTGTTCTCGATCGGCACGTCGTCCGGGACGTTCGCCATCGACATCACGCGCTCCACCATCTGCGCCTTGAACAGGCGCATCAGGTCGTCGCCCAGCGAGAGGTAGAAGCGGGACTCGCCCGGGTCTCCCTGACGGCCGGAACGACCGCGCAGCTGGTTGTCGATACGGCGTGACTCGTGGCGCTCGGTGCCCAGGACGTACAGCCCGCCGAGGTCCTTGACCTCTTCGAACTCCGCCTTCACCGCGAGTTCGGCCTTCTCCAGCGCGGCGGGCAGGGCTGCGGCCCACTCCTCGACGTGCTCGACCGGGTCGAGGCCGCGCTGGCGCAGCTCCGCCTCGGCGAGGTCGTCGGGGTTGCCGCCGAGCTTGATGTCGGTGCCTCGGCCGGCCATGTTCGTCGCGACGGTGACAGCACCCTTGCGGCCGGCCTGGGCGACGATCGTCGCCTCACGGTCGTGCTGCTTGGCGTTGAGCACCTCGTGCTGGACACCGCGCTTGGAGAGCTGCTGCGAGAGGTACTCGGACTTCTCGACCGAGGTGGTGCCGACCAGGATCGGCTGCCCCTTCTCGTGCTTCTCCGCGATGTCGTCGACGACGGCGGCGAACTTGGCGACCTCGGTCCGGTAGATCAGGTCGGACTGGTCGAGGCGGACCATCGGCCGGTTCGTCGGGATCGGCACGACGCCCAGCTTGTAGATCTGGTGGAACTCGGCGGCTTCGGTCATGGCCGTACCGGTCATGCCGGAGAGCTTGCTGTAGAGGCGGAAGAAGTTCTGCAGGGTGATCGTGGCAAGGGTCTGGTTCTCGTCCTTGATGTCCACCCCTTCCTTCGCCTCGATCGCCTGGTGCATGCCCTCGTTGTAGCGGCGGCCGGCGAGGATACGGCCGGTGTGCTCGTCGACGATCATGACTTCGCCGTCGATGACGACGTAGTCCTTGTCCTTCTTGAAGAGTTCCTTCGCCTTGATGGCGTTGTTGAGGTACCCGACGAGAGGCGTGTTGACCGACTCGTAGAGGTTGTCGATCCCGAGCCAGTCCTCGACCTTGGCGACGCCGGACTCGTGGATGGCCACGGTCCGCTTCTTCTCGTCGACCTCGTAGTCGCCGGTCTCCTCGATGCCCTTGAGCTGGTTGCCCGCCTCGCCCTTGATGAGCCGGGTGACCAACTTGGCGAAGTCGCCGTACCACTTGGTGGCCTGGTCGGCCGGGCCGGAGATGATCAGCGGCGTACGCGCCTCGTCGACGAGGATCGAGTCGACCTCGTCGACGACGGCGAAGTTGTGGCCGCGCTGGACGAGCTCGTCCTGGGACCACGCCATGTTGTCGCGGAGGTAGTCGAAGCCGAACTCGTTGTTCGTGCCGTACGTGATGTCGCAGGCGTACTGCTCACGGCGCTGCGCCGGGGTCATGTTCGCGACGATGCAGCCGACGGTGAGGCCGAGGAACTTGTGGACCCGGCCCATCAGCTCGGAGTCGCGCTCGGCCAGGTAGTCGTTGACCGTGATCAGGTGGACGCCCTTGCCGGAAATCGCGTTGAGGTACGTCGGCAGGGTGCCGACGAGGGTCTTGCCCTCACCGGTCTTCATCTCGGCGACGTACCCGAGGTGCAGGGCGGCGCCGCCCATCATCTGGACGTCGTAGTGGCGCTGTCCGAGGACCCGCTTGGCGGCCTCACGGACGGTGGCGAACGCCTCGGGGAGCAGATCGTCCAGGCTCTCGCCGTCCGCGTACCGTTCCTTGTACTCCTCGGTGAGCGCCCGCAGCTCGGCGTCGGAGAGGTTGACGAAGTCCTCTTCGATGGAGCTGACCTGGTCCGCGATGCGGTGCAGTTTGCGCAGGATCTTGCCTTCGCCTGCACGCATGAGCTTGTTGAAGACGGACACTGAGGCTGGTCTCCTTGCCGGTCGGGCCTGGCACTGGGTCGTTTGACGGACGCTGGCGCGGGCACGGCAGGTGGGCCCCACCGCAACGGCCATCGTAAGCGAGGACACCGCCACGCCGGGAGGGCTGCCCCTGGGTGGACCTCACCGCGCCTTCCAGGACAACGGCCGAAGAGCCTGGAAGGTGCCGGGAAGCCCGGAAAGTGCTCCCGACGCGGCCCCGCGGTCACCAGAATGCGCCCATGGAGCCGATCACCCTCACCTCCCGCCGCCTGCTGCTCCGTCCCTTCGCCCCCGGGGACACGGACGCGGTGCACCTCGCGTGCCAGGACCCCGAGATCCTCCGCTGGACGGAGATCCCGTCGCCGTACCTGCGCTCCGACGCGCAACTCTTCGCGGGCACCATCGCCCCGGCGGGCTGGCAGGACGATTCCGGCTACCACTTCGCGGTGGTGGAACGGTCCGGCGCGCTGGCGGGCGCCCTCGGCCTCGTCCCCCGCCCGTCCCCGGGCACGTACGAAGTCGGCTTCTGGCTGGCCCGCGAGCACCGCGGACAGGGGTACGGGACGGAGGCGGTGGTCCGCCTGGCACGCTGGGCGTTCTCCGCGCTGGGCGCGGTCCGGCTGGAGTGGTGGGCCGAGGCGGGCAACGTGGCGTCCCGGGCGGTCGCCCTGCGCGCCGGGTTCCGGCTGGAGGACGCCACCGCCCACGCAGCCGCCGGCGAGGCGCCCCGCACCCTCTGGAGCGCGTCGCTCTTCCCGGCGGACCTGGGGCTCCCGGCGTCCGGCCCCGGGCGCATCCCCTCGGGCCTCGGCCTGCGGCTCACCGGAACCGGGCTGCCGGACCCGGGGGCCCATCCGCCGGGGTCCGCCGCGTACCTGCCGTCCCGGGGCCGCGCCGGCTGAAGCGGTGCCGTACGGGGCCGGGCGGGGACGTCCCGCACCCCCTCGGACACCCGTTCGCTCCCCCGGCCGCTGTCGGCGGTGCCCCTTAAGGTGCCTCCATGACGCCCGAGCCGCCCGTGCAGCCCCCCGTGGTCGAACTCTCCGCCGATCAGGCCCGCCGGATCGCGCTGCGCGCCCAGGGATTCCTGGGAGCGCCCGACCGCCGCGCCGGAGTGCCCGGGGTGCTGCGCCACCTCGGAGCCGTCCAGCTCGACACCATCTCGGTGCTGGCCCGGTCCCACGAGCTCGTTCCGTACGCCCGGCTCGGCGGGATCGGCCGCAAGGCGGTGGAGGAGGCGTACTGGTCGGGCGGCCGCGCCTTCGAGTACTGGTCGCACGCCGCGTGCGTGCTGCCGGTCGAGGAGTGGCCGCACTTCGCCTTCCGCCGCCGCGCCTACCGGAACCGCCCGCAGTGGCACCACGAGCTGCCCGCCGGCACGTACGACACCGTGATCGCGCAGCTGCGCGCCGAGGGCCCGCTCACTGCGACGCAGCTCGGGGGTGCGAAGAACGGCGGCGAGTGGTGGGACTGGTCCGCGACCAAGGTCGCGGTCGAGCGCGCCCTGATGTACGGCGAGGTGGTCTGCACCGAGCGCCGGGGCTGGAAGCGCGTCTACGACCTCGCCGAGCGGGCGATCCCCGACCGCTTCCTGCACGACGACCTGACCGACGAGGAGTGCGGGCGCCGGCTGGTCGCGCTGGCGGGCCGTTCGCTGGGGGTCGGTACGCGAGCCGACCTCGCGGACTACCACCGGCTGAAGGCCGAGCACTTCGACACCGTGGTCGCCGCCTCCGGTCTCGTACCGGTGACGGTGGAGGGCTGGGGAAAGCCCGCCTGGGCCGATCCGGAGGCGCTGACCGCCGAACCGCGCGGACGCCACCGCACGACGCTGCTGTCGCCGTTCGACTCCCTGATCTGGGAACGCGCGCGCACCGAGCGGATCTTCGGGTTCACCCACCGCCTGGAGGCGTACACCCCGAAGCCCAAGCGATTGCACGGCTACTTCGCCATGCCCCTGCTCGCCGGCGGGCGGCTCCAGGGCCGCGTCGACCCGGCCCGCGAGGGCACCACGCTGATCGCCCGTCAGGTGTCCCTGGCGAGCCCCAAAGCGGTGGCGCCGATGGCCGAGGCGCTCGTGGAGGCGGCCTCCTGGGTCGGCTGCACGGACGTACGGCTGGAGCGGGTGGACACCCCCGGGCTGCGGGAGCCGCTGGCCGCGGCGGTCGGGACGGCGGCCTCCGCCGCCCGCCGGTGACGGGGCACCTCAGGGACGGCGCCCCTGAGGAACAGCCCTCGGGGTTCACCGGATCTCCAGGATCTTCTCCCGCATGGCATAGACCACGGCTTCCATCCGGGAGTGGAGCTGGAGCTTCTCCAGGATATTGCGCACGTGGTTCTTCACCGTGTTCTCGGAAATGAACAACTGCTTGGCGATGTCGCGGTTGTTCTTCCCCGTGGCCACGAGTTTCAGGACTTCGAGTTCGCGGTCGGTGAGCCGGGGCGCCGGAAGAAGTCGCCGGTCGTCGGTGCGCTGGATCATCGATTTGAACTCGGTGAGGAGTTTCGACGCCATCGACGGGCTGATCTGGGACTGCCCGTCGGCAACCGCCCGGATCGCGGTGGACACCTCGTCGGTGGAGATCTCCTTGAGCAGGTATCCGGTGGCGCCGGCTTTGATCGCGTCGTAGAGGTCGGCCTCCTCGTCGCTGATCGTCAGCATGATGATCTTCGCGCTGGGGGCCACCTCCTTGATGGCGGTGCATGCCTCGATGCCGCCGCGCTTGGGCATCCGCACGTCCATCAGCACGATGTCGGGCAGCAGGTCGGCCGCCTTGTCGACCGCCTCAGCACCGTCCCCCGCCTCACCGACGACCTGGATGTCCTCCTCCTGCTGGAGCACGATCTCCAGTCCTCTGCGGAAGAGCGCGTGGTCGTCGACCACCAGGACCCTGATGGGCTCCTTACGGGGCGAGGTGTCCTCGTCCGCTCCGGCTCGGGTACGGGCAGCTTCTCCGGAAACATTCGTGTCGCGCACGGGCCCGAAGGTGTCCGCCATCGTTCCTCCCCCTGAAGGCCACGGCCTGAAATCACACACGGTCGCCAACGGCACTGCACCGCATACCGATTGGCTCGGGGGACCATGCTTTCATGCCCGGCCGCCGGAGCGGGGGTCCCGTGGTCGCACGC
Source organism: Streptomyces sp. NPDC060198 (assembly GCF_042728415.1). Taxonomy (NCBI): domain Bacteria; kingdom Bacillati; phylum Actinomycetota; class Actinomycetes; order Kitasatosporales; family Streptomycetaceae; genus Streptomyces; species Streptomyces sp. NPDC060198. The sequence goes on from NZ_JBHWZJ010000112.1 coordinate 6,007, forward strand.
CGGTGCCCCCGGGGGCGTGTAAGCACTCCAGGGGCACCGCGAAGACGGATCGTCAGCCGCCGAGCGCACCGCCCGCGCCACCGGCTTCGTCGGAGGCGAGAGGGTCGGTCCTCAGGTGGATGACACCGTAGTCGTAGGCGTGCCGCCGGTAGACGACGCTGGGCTCCTTGGTCTCGGCGTCGACGAACAAGTAGAAGTCGTGGCCCACCAGTTCCATCTCGTAGAGCGCCTGGTCGAGCAGCATCGGGGCCGCCACGTGCGTCTTCTCGCGCATCACCAGCGGACCTTCGCCCTGTACCTCCAGCGAACCGATCCTCGTGGTGGGCACCTCTTCCGCCAGCTGCTCGTTGACCAGCTCGCCGTCCTCGTCGAACGCGGCCGTGCCCGGCACCACATCGGCGACCTCGGCTGCCGACAGACGGCCGTTGCCGCGGCGGCTGTAGCGCTTGTCGTGCTGCTTGCGCAGCCGCGCCTCCAGCTTGCCGGTGGCCAGGTCCAGCGCCGCGTACGCGTCGCCCGCGGCCGCTTCGGCCCGGATGACCGGGCCCCGCGAGCGGAGCGTGATCTCCACCCGGTCGGAACGGTCGGCCTGACGGGGATTCGGCTCCTTGGACACCTCCACGTCGAGGCTGATGACCTTGCCATCGAACTTCTGGATCTTGTCCAGCTTCAGCTTCTCGGCCACGTGCTTGCGGAACCGCTCGGGCACCTCGGTCTTGCGGCCCTTGACGACGATGTCCACGCAGAACTCCGTTCCCGGATCGCTCCGCAACGGTGGCGGAGCGCCTCCCTTTTGCACCAGGCTCCAGCGCTTTCCGGAGCCTCGGACTCGGTGACCTTCTACCTCCTCCTGCCCACCGGCGGGTTCACCATCCCGCCGATCTTCCGACAGCTGAACTCCGGATGTAGGCCTGCCCGAAACCTGGTGGTGCATTCGTCGAGGTCTGGGATTCACCATTCCTCACCACCGAACATAGCGTGCCCACCGCCTACTCGGCACCCGCTACTCACGCGTACCTCCGTTCAGGTCCCTCTGCCCTTCCATCACCTGCGAAGATGAAAGATTTCTGTCAGTTCCGGTTTATCTCGAAAGCAGAGGGAGATGCTGCGACCACCGCTGCCCGGAGGCGCCGGTGGGCGCCCGTCCGGGGCAGGGCCGGCCCGACCGCACGGGCCGCCTCGGCCAGCGTCGCCCCGGTCGTCATCAGGTCGTCGACCAACACCACCCGGCCGTGCGCGAGGAGCCGTTCAGAGCCGGGTACCGCCTCCAGCGCGCCCGCGAGATTGGCTCGCCGCTGAACCGCCCGGAGCCCAGCCTGGTCGGCTACCCGACGCCGCTGCCGCAGGACGGGAAGGACCCGTGCCGGGGTGCCCGACCGCCGCAGCGCGGCGCTCGCCGCCAGGGCGATCCGGCGCACCGGATCGTGCCCACGCGCGGCGGTGGCCCGGCGGGCCGAGGGTACGGGCACGAGCAGCAGGGGACCGTCTTCCCCGGACCGCGCCTGCCCGGCCCGTACGGCGGCCGCGAGCGCGCCGCCGAGCGGCCGCGCGAGCGTCAGGGCGCCGCGCTCCTTGTGGGCCAGCAGAAGCGCGCGCACGGCGTTCTCGTACGGGGCGCCGGCGTGCACCACCGGGAGTCCGGGCGGCTCGGGCGAGGGCCGCACCCGGCGCGGCTCCCGGCCGCCCAGCGCGTCGCCGCACTCCGCGCACAGCTCCGTACGCGGCCTGCCGCAGCCCCCGCAGGCCACCGGCAGCACCAGTCCGGCGAACTCCCGCCACCACTCCCGCACAGCACCACCCTGCCCGGACGCCGCACGCCCGCGCCACCCCTGTGGACAACGCTGCGAAGCCGCACGGACCGGCCGGACGAGCCCGGGCGCGGGCGGGCAGGCGCGGGCGGGCGGGCGCGGGCGGGCAGGCGCGGGCGGGCAGGCGCGGGCGGGCAGGCAGGCGGGCGGGCGTGCGTGCGTGCGTGCGAGGGGCCGGGCTCAGCCCGGGTAGACCAGCGAGGTGCCCTTCTTCAGCACGGTCTGCCAGTTGTCGCCGGGCGACAACTTCACGATGCCGTCGCTCATGGTGTCCGCCATCAGCGGCAGGAGCTCGTCGTCGGCCGCGGCGATCGACTCCACCTGGTTGACGCCGGGCAGCACCTCGGAGGACGACGTGGACCCGTCCGCCTGCACGTAACGCACCTGCTGGACCCCGCCCTCCTCCTTACCGACGACGACCAGCCGTCCTCGTCCGGACCAGGAGACCGCGGTGACGTCGGTCAGCTGCGGAGCGGCCTGGCGCAGGTCCTGCACGGAGACCTTCTGCGCCTTGCCGGAACCGGCCCTCTCGACCCGGCCGATCTTCAGCGTGCGGTGGCCTTCCTCGCCCACGAGCAGCGCGATCCGCACGCCGTCCGCCGACATCCGGAGCGCCTCGATCCGCTCACCGCCGAGGCCCGGGACCGCGACCTCCAGAGGAGTGCCCTCGCCTCCGGCCAGTCTGAGCAGCCGGGGGTCGTCCGGGTCGCGGTCGGCGACCCAGAGATCGCCCCGCCCGTCCCAGCTCGGCGCCGACAGACGGTCCCCGGCGGACGCCGCACGGCTGACGACCGGGGCTTCCGCGGGCAGCTCGCTCTTCTCGACGATCGACGCCACGTACATCCGTGACCGGTCCTCGGTCACCCCGGCCGCCTTCTCCTCGTCGCGGGAGACACCGACCGCGCTCATCTGCGGGGTGCCGTCGCCGAACGGTCCGATCACCGGCACGGGGTCCCCGCCGCCCTTGGTCGAGCCGGGAATCCGCTGCACCTTTCCCCCGTCGACGAAGTACTGGCCGACCGGGGCGCCGGAGCCGCGGTCGGCGGCGAACTCGGAGGCCTCCTCGGCGCCCAGCGCGCAGAGCACCTTCTGCCCGCTCTCCAGCTCCACCCTCTCGACGCGGGCGGACGTCAGGTCCCGCAGGGTGAAGAGAACCTGGGCGGCCATCATCCGGCAGGCGCCCCGGCCGGTGCCGGCGGCCTTCTTGTTGAGCGGCACCTTGAGGACGTTCTGGTCGTCGGGCGCCAGCGAGGTGACGCCCTTCTGCAGCGTCGTGCCGGCGGGGAAGCTGGAATCGACCACGGGCCGCAGCCAGTCGGTCGGCCCGTCGAGGAGGGTTCGCACGGTCTGCGTGGTGGCGTCCATCCGCGTCACCGGGTCGGTCCGGTTGCGTACGTAGACGGGGTCGGCGACCAGCGCGGCGGGACCGTCCGACGTACCGGCCGCGAAGTAGTAGGTGTTGACGGAACGGTAGAGCCGCTTGAAGTCGGACTGCCCGAGCACCAGGCCGTCCGGCACCGAGCTGATCCGCCACTCCTGCTTGCCGTCCGCGCTCTTCTCGCGCACCAGGTGCAGGCTCTGCACGTAGTCGGCGGGCGCGATCGGCTGGTACGAGCTCTGCGCGTCGACCTCCGCCACCTTCTGGCCGCTGAGGGTGTACGTGGTGTCCGTCGCGTCGGGCTCCGGGCCCCGGAGGACGGGAGCGTTCCGGTTCGGCGCCTTGGCGAGCACGGTGGTGCCGGCGGCCGGACGCCAGGTTCGGGCCGCGTCCTGGGTCAGATAGGTGCGGGTCGTCCGGAAGGAGGGGTCGTCGCTGGTCATCGACTCCAGGAAGCCGTCGACCACTTCGCCCGGCTCCGCACCGTCGCGCGGCGGCACCGCGTAGACCTGCACCTGAGCGTCGCCCGCCTGGGAGGCGTCGACGGACTTGACGTCCCCGACCACCGGCATGGACCCGCATCCGGCGAGCAGCAGGATGCCGAGGCCGAGTACCGCGGTCGTCCGCGCGGTACTGCGGCGGCGGCCGTCGTGACGACGGTCAGTACCCACGTCGGGTGTCCTCCTGGTCCGGGAACCGGTCCGGGCTCCGCTCCTGGGACTGCTCGGGGATCTGCGGTGCGGGGGCGGCCCCCGGACGGGCCACCACCCGCGCGCCACTGCCGGGCAGCGCCGCGGGGTGGACCGATGCGGGTGCCTGCCGCGAAGGGCCGGGTCCGGCGGGCACGGAGAGCGTGGCGCGGTCGGAGGAGCTGGGCTGGTGGGGCACGGCCATCACGCGGTGCCGGCCGTCGGCGTCCGCGGCACTACGGGTGTCTCCCGCACCGGAGCGTTCGCGGTCCGCGACGTTGCGCCGCGAGTCTTCGGGCTCCAGGGGTATCGGGGACCCCCGCAGCGGCTCGTCCGCCGTACGCGGAAGGGTGAGCCGGAACTGGGAGCCGCCGCCCGGCTCACCCCACGCCTGGAGCCAGCCGCCGTGCAGCCGGGCGTCCTCGACGGCGATGGACAGTCCGAGACCGGTACCCCCGGTCGTACGGGCGCGGGCCGGGTCGGCCCGCCAGAACCGGTTGAAGACGCGCGTCGCCTCGCCGGGCTTCAGCCCGACGCCGTAGTCGCGCACCGCGACGGCGACGGCGCCCTGGGCCGCGCCCATCCGCACCACGACGTCCCGGCCCTCGCCGTGCTCGACCGCGTTGACCACGAGGTTGCGCAGGACACGCTCGACCCGCCGGGGGTCCGCCTCGGCCACGACCGGCTGTTCGTCGCCGACCACCCGGATGCGGGTGCCCTTACGCTCCGCCAGGGGTTCGGCGCCGCCGATCACCCGGCGGACGACGGAGCGCAGATCGATCGGCTCGGCGTCCAGTGCCGCCGCGCCCGCGTCGAACCGGCTGATCTCCAGGAGGTCGGACAGGAGGGACTCGAACCGGTCGAGCTGATCGCCGAGCAGTTCGGCGGCACGGCCGGTGATCGGGTCGAAGTCCACCCGCGCCTCGTGGATGACATCGGCCGCCATGCGCACGGTGGTGAGCGGGGTGCGCAGCTCGTGCGAGACGTCCGAGACGAAACGGCGCTGCATCCGGGACAGCTCCTCCAGCTGCTGGATCTTCAACTGGAGGTTCTGGGCCATCTTGTTGAAGGCCTCACCGAGCCGGGCGATGTCGTCCTCGCCGGTGACCTTCATCCGCTCCTGGAGCCGCCCGGCCGAAAGCCGCTCGGCGATCCCGGCCGCCATCCGTACGGGCGTGACGACCTGGCGCACCACGAACCAGGCGATGGCGCAGAGCAGGACCACGACGAAGAGCCCGGCGGTGGCAAGCGTCGTCTTGACCAGCGCCAGGGACTTCTCCTCCTGCGTGAGCGGGAAGAGGTAGTACAGCTCGTAGGGGTTGTGGTCGATGTCGTAGAGCCGCTTGCCCACGACGAGGCCGGGCTGCGACTCCTTGCCGTACGAGTAACGGATCAGGGAGTACGTCTGGAACGCCCCCGGTCCCTTGTCGACCGCCTCGCGCAGCCGGTCCGGGACGCTCGACGCTTCCACGCTGCCCGACCCGCGGGGCGCCCGGCTGGCGGTGCCGCGGCTTCCGGAATCCGGGCTGAGCGCCACCACGTTGAAGGCGTTGGTGCCGCCGCTGGCCAGCTGGTCGACGAGGTCGGTCCGCCAGGAGGTGTTGGCCGACATGCCGTCGGTGCCGTCCTCGCGACCTGGAGTGAGGGGCTCGCTGGCCTTTGCCTGGGCCGCGGCGAACCCGCCGGCGGCCTGGGTCTGGGCGGCCTTGCCCTTGGCGTCGAGCAGGCCGTTGCGCACCTGCCCGATGACGACGAAGCCGAGCAGGAGCACGACACCGAGCGACATCAGCAGGGTGCCCGCGACGACCCGCAGCTGGAGATTGCGGCGCCACACCCGCAGGGCGGGCAGCAGCGGTCGCCGCGACCAGCGCAGCAGAAGACGCGGGAACGGCCCTCCGGGCGTCCGGTCGGTGAACGACCGGACACCCCGGGAGAGACGGGAACGCCCTGGTCCGGCAGCCCGCTCCTCGGGGGCTCCGGGCTCCCCGGGGCCAGGAGCAGTGCTGCCTCGGGTCATGTCAGCTCGGTCCGGCCTTGTAGCCGACGCCACGCACGGTGACGACGATCTCGGGCCGCTCGGGGTCCTTCTCGACCTTGGAGCGGAGTCGCTGGACGTGCACGTTCACCAGACGGGTGTCCGCGGCGTGCCGGTAACCCCACACCTGTTCCAGCAAGACCTCACGGGTGAAGACCTGCCACGGCTTGCGGGCGAGCGCGACCAGCAGGTCGAACTCGAGCGGGGTCAGGGCGATGGACTGCCCCTCACGCTTGACCGAGTGCCCGGCAACGTCGATGACCAGGTCGCCGATGGTCAACTGCTCGGGCGCCGGCTCCTCCGACCTCCGCAGACGTGCCCTGATCCTGGCCACCAACTCCTTGGGCTTGAACGGCTTCACGATGTAGTCGTCGGCCCCGGACTCCAGACCCACCACCACATCGACGGTGTCACTCTTCGCGGTGAGCATCACGATCGGTACGCCCGACTCGGCCCTGATGAGCCTGCAGACCTCGATGCCGTCCCTTCCGGGCAGCATGAGGTCGAGCAGCACCAGGTCCGGCTTGGCCTCCCGAAAGGCAGCAAGTGCCTTGTCACCGTCCGCTACGAACGACGGTTCAAAACCTTCTCCACGCAACACGATGCCGAGCATCTCGGCCAGTGCGGTGTCGTCGTCGACGACAAGGACGCGTCCCTTCATAATCGACATCATCCCATTAGCTAATCGTTATCTGCGATGACCTGGCACACAGCTCGGCCAGTCCGGCCCTCGTGACCGGCGAAATGACGCCCTCCCCCGTGACGATCGCCGTGATCAGTTCCGGTGGCGTGATGTCGAACGCGGGGTTGTACACCGGGGTTCCCAGGGGCGCCACTACCAGCCCGCCCCCCTTTCCCCCGTGCGGCGCGGGCCGTGACGATGTGAACTCCGTCACCTCGCGGCCGGAACGCCGCTCGATGACGATCGACGCCCCGTCCGGAGTGCCCGGATCCACCGTCGTGGCCGGCGCCACCACGACGAACGGTACGTGGTGGTACTTCGCGAGCACCGCGAGCGGATAGCTCCCCACCTTGTTCGCCACGGAACCGTCCGCCGCGATGCGGTCCGCGCCGACCAGCACCGCGTCCACCTGCCCCGCCGCGAAGAGCGACCCTGCCGCGTTGTCCGTGAGCAGCTGGTACGCCATCCCGTGCCGGGCGGCCTCGTAGGCGGTGAGCCGGGAACCCTGGAGCAGCGGACGCGTCTCGTCCACCCACAGCCTCCGCAACCGCCCCTGCCGATGCGCGGCGAGCGCGACGGCGAACGCCGTGCCCTCTCCGCCGGAGACCAGAGCGCCGGTGTTGCAGTGGGTCAGCAGGCGGTGCCCTCCGGCCGGCAGCAGCTCGTCCAGCAGCGACAGGCCGTACCGGGCCATGCGGGCGGACGCCTCGGCATCCTCGCGGTGCAGGGCCCGCGCCTCGGCGAGCGCCGCGGCAGCAGCCCGCCCCGGCCCCACCCCGTCGGCGAGCGCCGCCGCGTGGGCGCGGGCCGCGCGCCGGACCCCGTACGCGAGGTTCACCGCGGTGGGCCGCGCCGTGGCCAGCAGTTCCACGGCCTCGTCCACGTCGTATCCCCGGGCCGCCGCGAGGGCCACGCCGTACGCACCGGCGATGCCCAGCAGCGGTGCCCCGCGCACCGCCAGCGTCTGGATCGCCCGGACCAGCGCGGGAGCGTCGGTGCACACCAGCTGGACCTCCTCGGCGGGGAGCCGGGTCTGGTCGAGCAGCACCAGGACGGGGCCCTCGGGGGGCTCGTCCCAGCGGAGTACGGGAAGCGCGGAGGGCTCGTTGCCCACCGGCGATTGCGCGTCCTGTTCAGCCATCCGCCCAGTCTGCCCGCTGGGAGGGCCACATAAGAAGGTGCCAACCAGAAGCACCTCGAACGCACTTCTGTCCCGCGTGGCACGATGGCTGCCAACCTGCCGCCCCGATGCGCGGTCAGGACGGTGAAGGAGCCAGAATGAACGACTCTCCGGGCTGGGCCCCGCCCGGATCCGCCCCCTCCGACGAACGGGGCGCGGGCGTACCCCGTCCTTCCGGACCGGTCGACTCCGAACCGCCTGCCGCCTCGCGGCCCGCAGAGGGAAATCCTGCCGACGCGAACGCCGTCGGTGCGAACCCTGCCGAAGCCAACCCCGCCGACACGAACTCCGGTGCGAACCCGGCCGGCGCGACCCCTGCCGGCGCGGGCGAGAACGGGAACGTCGCGAACGGGAACGTCGCGGCGGGCCAGTGGTCTCCCACCCAGCCGCCGCCCGGCCAGTGGTCCGCCCCGGCTTCGTCCGCACCCGGGCCGGGAGCACCACCGCCGCCCGCACCGGGCTGGGGAGGCAACCCGAACCCGGGCGGCTACCCGGGCTGGGGCAACCAGCCCCCACCGGGCTGGGTCGGCCCCCAGGGCTGGGGTCGCACTCCGACGGCGCCGAAGCCGGGTGTCGTCCCCCTCCGTCCGCTGAGTGTCGGTGAGGTGCTCGACGGGTCGGTCTCGGCCATGCGCGCCCACTGGCGCACCGCGCTGGGAATCAGCCTGGTGGTCGCCGTCTTCGTGCAGGTCGTCTCCCTCCTGATCGAGCGTTTCCTGCTCCCCGAACCGATCACGATCGACCAGAACGCCTCCGACAGCGAGATCCTGCGCCAGTCCATCGACGCGATGCGGTCCCTGCTCGTCTCGACCGCGCCGAGCGCCGTTCTCGGCATGGCCGCCATCCTCTTCACCGCGTCGGTGCTCAGCGTCGTGGTCAGCCGCTCCGTGCTCGGACGCACCGTCACACCGGCCGACGTCCGGGCGGAAGCCCGTCCCCGGGTCCTGAGAGTGGTGGGGCTGGCGCTGCTGCTCGCGGTGGCGATCGTGGCGATCATGGCCGTGGGTCTGGCGCCGGGGCTGCTCGTCGGCTCCGCGGCCGGTGCCGGTCTCATCGTGCTCGGATTCCCCGTCGCCTCCGTGGTGGCGCTCTGGCTGATGACCGTCTTCTGTCTCGCGGCCCCGGCCCTGATGCTGGAACGTCAGTCGGTGGGCCAGGCCCTGCGCCGGTCGGCGAAGCTGGTCCGAGGAGCCTGGTGGAGGATCTTCGGCATCCTGGCGCTCACCTGCCTGTGCGTCGCCATCGTGTCCGTGATCATCGGGATCCCCTTCGCCCTGATCGGTCTCTCCGTCGACGGCGGCGTCGCCAACGGGCTCTTCAGCGCCGACCCGACCCCGACCGGCTGGCCCTTCCTCCTCGTGTCCAGCCTCGGAGGCGTGCTCATCTCGATGCTGACGTACCCCTTCGTCTCCGGTGTGATCTCCCTGCTCTACATCGACCAGCGCATCCGGCGCGAAGCTCTCGACCTGGAACTCGGCCGGGCGGCCGGTCTCCCGGGGTACGCGTCCAACGGAGGCTGATGGCATGACAGGGGCGGGGGGCACCATCACGTCAGGCCCACAGCTGTGGGCCGGTCCGAGACTCGCGGACATACCCGTGGACACGCCACGGGTTCCCGCGAGAGAGGCCGCGGAGACAGAACTGTCCAAGGGGATGTACCACGAAGGCGACCCCGGCCTGCTGGAACGGGCCTTCGACTCCTGTTGGGACTGGATCCGCGGGCTCTTCGACACGCTCTCCGGTGTCGTGCCCGGAGGGCCGCTGGGCATCATCGTGCTGGTACTCCTGGCCTTCGGCCTGGTGGTCGCCCTCTGGTGGCGGCTGGGCACACCGCGGCGGCCGGCCGTCTCTGCCAAGCCTCTTTTCCGGGAGAGCGGTCCGCGCGGCGCGGCCGCGCACCGCGCGGCCGCCGAGACGCACGCGGCCGCTCTCCGCTGGACCGAGGCGGTCCAGGAACGGACCCGCGCGATCGTCCGCTCCCTGGAGGAACGCGCGCTGCTCGCCCCCCGCCCCGGCCACACGGCCGACGAGGCGGCCGCGGAGGCCGGACGCCGCTTGCCGGACCACGCGGCTCGTCTGCGCGCGGCGGCCCACATGTTCGACGCCCTCACGTACGGCGGCCGTACGGCCGACAGAAACGCGTACCTGACCGTCCGCACCCTCGACGACGACATCGAAGCGACGCGGCCGGCCGTCGCCGGTACCGCCGTCACGACGGGAGCCGCCGGATGACCGGTTTCACGAAGGCCGCCTCCCCCGCCCCGGGCCGGGAAACCGTCTCCGGCTCCCCGGACACCCGTGCCGTCTCCGGCCCGGCGGGAACGGGCGGCGCGTCCGCTCCCACGTCCCTGTCCGCGACCCCCGCGCAGCTCTGGAAGCGCGCCCACGGTTTCCTGGTGGTCCTGCTCGTCCTGGTGGTCGGCGGTGTCACCATCGCCGCTCTGCGCTCCGGCTCCCACCACGGGATGCTCGATCCCCGGTCGGCCGATCCGGAAGGCAGCAGGGCCGTGGCCGAGCTCCTCCGGCAACGCGGCGTCAGCGTCGACGTGGTCACCACGCTCGACGACGCCGTCTCCACGGCCGGCCCCGACAGCACGCTCCTGGTCGCCGGACCGGACCTGCTCACCGAGTTCCAGCAGGAGCGCCTGTGGGAGGCCACCTCCGGCTCCGGGGGACGTACCGTCCTGATCGCCCCGGGGTCCCCGTCCGTGCCCGCGCTCGTCCCGGGCGTGCGTGTGGGACCCACCGTCGAGGTGGCGGCACGCACCCCGGCGTGTTCGTTGCCGGCCGCGCGCCGGGCAGGCACGGCCGACCTGGGCGGGGCCACCTACGAAGCGGAGGGCCCCGGAGCCACCGGCTGCTACCCGGCCCACGGCCTCACCCCGCTCCTCGTCGTCCCGCGGCACGACGGCGAGACGGTCCTGCTCGGCTCCCCCGACATCCTGTTCAACCGGCGCCTCGCCCATGAAGGCAACGCCTCGCTCGCCCTGCAACTCCTCGGCTCCCGTACTCATCTCGTCTGGTACCTCCCTTCTCTCGCCGACCCCTCCGCCTCGGAGAACGGTCGTGACACGGACGACGGTGGTGACACCGGCCAGGACCCGACCGATGCGGAAAGCGGCGCGAGTGACCGCGCCGATGGTGACCCGGGCCAGAATCAGCGGACCGACGACGGCTCCCACCGGGACGACGAGACCGACGGGGACTCCGGTGGGGAAGGCCAGGACGGATTCTTCGGTCTGGTCCCGCCCGGCTGGTTGTGGGGCACGCTCCAACTCGCCGTCGCCGCTCTGCTCGCGGCCGCTTGGCGCGGCCGCAGATTCGGTCCGCTGGTGACCGAGAGACTGCCGGTCGCCGTCCACGCCTCCGAAGCGACGGAGGGGCATGCCCGCCTCTACCGGAGGGCCGGCGCACGCGACCGTGCCGCCGCCCTGCTCCGCGAGTCGGCCCGCACCCGCCTCGCTCCACTCGTGGGAATCTCCCCCCGCGACGCGCACTCCCCGGACGTGCTCGTCCCCGCACTCTCCGCCCGGCTTCCCGCCGACGGCGCACTCGATGCCCTGCTCTTCGGCCCGACTCCGGACGACGACACCGCACTTGTGCGCCTGGCCGACCAACTCGACGCCCTCGAAAGAGAGGTACGCACGTCATGAGCGCCCCGACCCAGGCGACATCAGGGACCTCCGCGGCCCCTACGAACTCCGACGCCGCCCGCGCATCACTCGAAGCCCTGCGCTCCGAGATCGCCAAGGCCGTGGTCGGTCAGGACCCGGCCGTCACCGGACTCGTCGTCGCTCTGCTCTGCCGGGGACACGTCCTCCTCGAAGGCGTCCCCGGCGTGGCCAAGACCCTGCTGGTCCGAGCCTTGGCCGCCTCCCTCGAACTCGACACCAAGCGGGTTCAGTTCACCCCCGATCTGATGCCCAGTGACGTCACCGGGTCCCTCGTCTACGACGCCCGCACCGCCGAGTTCTCCTTCCAGGCAGGTCCGGTCTTCACCAACCTGCTGATCGCCGACGAGATCAACCGCACGCCCCCGAAGACCCAGTCCTCCCTCCTGGAAGCCATGGAGGAGCGTCAGGTCAGTGTCGACGGAACCCCTCGGCCCCTCCCCGATCCCTTCCTCGTCGTCGCGACCCAGAACCCGGTGGAGTACGAGGGCACGTACCCGCTTCCCGAGGCCCAACTGGACCGATTCCTACTGAAGCTGACGGTGCCTCTTCCCACCCGGGAGGAAGAGATCAACGTCCTCACCCGTCACGCCGAGGGTTTCAACCCGCGCGACCTGAAGGCGGCGGGCATATCTCCCGTCGCTGGTCCGGCCGACCTGGAGGCCGCCCGTGACGCGGTGGCCCTGACTTCGGTCTCCCCCGAGGTCGCCGGCTATGTCGTCGACCTCTGCCGTGCCACCCGTGAGTCCCCCTCACTCGCTCTCGGTGTCTCCCCCCGTGGCGCCACCGCGCTGTTGTCCGCCGCCCGTGCGTGGGCCTGGCTCACCGGCAGGGACTACGTCATCCCCGACGACGTGAAAGCCCTCGCCCTGCCCGCCCTCCGTCACCGCATCCATCTGCGGCCCGAAGCCGAGATGGAGGGCGTCACTCCGGACGCCGTCATCACCTCGGTCCTCGCTTTCGTGCCCGTCCCCCGATGAGGCGGTGACCATGCCCCTCACCGGAAGAGCCGCGCTGCTGGCCGCTGCGGGGTCACTGCCTGTAGGCGTCCTGGCCCCCAGCTGGGCCGGGATGCTCGCGGTCAATGCCCCCCTCTCGCTAGCCATTCTGTGCGACTACGCCCTGGCAGCGCCAGTGCGAAGCCTAGGCTTCACCCGATCTGGTGATACATCAGTTCGACTTGGTGACAGCGCTTCGGTGCAACTCACCGTGACCAACAGCTCGCGTCGCCGTCTGCGTGCCGAGCTCCGCGACGCCTGGTCCCCGAGCAGCGGAGCCTCGGTCGCGGAGACCGGCGCGTCCCGGCAATCGGTCTCCGTCGCCGCCGGCGAGGCCCGGCGGCTCACCATGCTGCTCCGGCCGACCCGGCGGGGGGATCGTGTCCCCGATCGAGTGACTGTCAGGTCGTCGGGCCCGCTGGGGCTCGTGTCGCGCCAGGGCTACCACCGGGTTCCGTGGAGCGTGCGGGTGTTCCCGCCGTTCTCCAGCCGCAAGCACCTGCCCTCCCGTCTCGCGCGCCTCCGCGACCTCGACGGGCGCACGAGCACGCTGAGCCGGGGCCAGGGGACCGAATTCGACAGCCTCCGCCCGTACGTGCCGGGTGACGACACCCGGTCCATCGACTGGCGGGCCACGGCACGGCAGACCGCGGTGGCCGTGCGGACCTGGCGCCCCGAACGGGACCGGCACATTCTGATCGTCCTCGACACCGGCCGCACCTCGGCCGGTCGGGTCGGTGACGTGCCTCGGCTCGACGCCGCGATGGACGCCGCTCTGCTGCTCACCGCGCTGGCCGGGCGGGCGGGAGACCAGGTGAATCTCCTCGCCTACGACCGGCAGGTACGGGCTCAGGTCCGCGCCACCGGCACCGGGGCGCTGGGGAAGGTGGTCGACGCCATGGCGACGCTGGAACCCGAGCTGGTCGAGACGGACCCGCGCGGGATGAGCACCGCGGCTCTGGCCGCCGCTCCGAAGCGGTCCCTGATCGTGCTGCTGACGACACTGGACGGGGCTCCGACGGAAGAAGGCCTGCTGACAGTTCTTCCGCAGCTCACCAGGCGCCACACCGTGATCGTGGCGGCCGTGGCGGATCCCCGGGTCGAGGAGATGGCACGCCGCAGAGGTTCTGCGGAGGCTGTCTACGAGGCCGCGGCAGCCATCCGCACCCAGACCCAACGCCTGCTCATCTCGGAACGGCTCCAGCGCCACGGCGCCGTCGTGGTGGACGCGCTGCCGGAGAGCCTGGCGCCGGCGCTGGCCGATGTGTACCTCGCTCTGAAGGCGGCCGGTCGGCTCTGACGCGATGCGCCCTGTTCTTCGTTCCGCCTCCCGGCGACCTACGGGAAGGCGGAGCGGGAACAGGGCGAACACCCTCGCGTCCATGAAAATTCCCGTGAACGCAGAAAACCCCCGTGCCACAAGGCACGGGGGTCTCCCGGAAAAATTGTTCGGCGGCGTCCTACTCTCCCACAGGGTCCCCCCTGCAGTACCATCGGCGCTGAAAGGCTTAGCTTCCGGGTTCGGAATGTAACCGGGCGTTTCCCTAACGCAATGACCACCGAAACACTATGAAATTTAACCTGAACCGGAAAAACACAGCAGATTGTTATTTCAGAACAACACAGTGGACGCGAGCAACTGAGGACAAGCCCTCGGCCTATTAGTACCAGTCAGCTCCACCCGTTACCGGGCTTCCACATCTGGCCTAT
>NZ_JBHWZJ010000113.1:0-19956 GCF_042728415.1 Streptomyces sp. NPDC060198
GTGCCGCACGGGGCGTCGTTCAGCTGAGTACGGAGGTGCAGTCCGTCGTGGAGGCGTGCGCCGGGTCGAGCGCGTTGGCCACCTCGTGGAAGGCGATCTTGTCGGTGGTGCCGATGAGGACGTGCTCGGAGAGATCGACCGCACACAGGTCCTGGAGGAGGATGTTGCGCACGTTCGCGCCGCTCAGGTACTGGGTGCGGTAGGGGGTGACGACCTCGTCGTACCGGGTCGAGATGACGGTGTACTTCACCCCGGCCACGGTGTCGGGTACGGAGTTCAGCTTGGTGATGAACGGCGATCCGGCCACTTGGTCGGCGAGGCCGGGGGTGGCGGAGTTCAGCAGGGCCTCCGCGCCGGGGAAGTAGGGCAGCAGTGCGGTCAGCCCGAGGAGGGTGGTGCCGTGGTTGTCGGGGGCGAGGGCGACGAGCGCGTTCACCTTGGCGGCGCCGCCGAGGAACTTCAGGTAGTAGTTCGGCATCATGCCGCCCTGCGAGTGGCCCACGAGGTCGGCCTTCGACTTGCCGGTGGCGGCGAGCACCTTGTCGACGAAGGTGCTGAGCTGGGCGGCCGACTTGTCGATGGGGCCGAGGCCGTTGAAGACCGGCACGCCGGGGAGCTGCCCGTAGTCGAGCGAGAAGACGCAGTAGCCGCGGGCCACCAGGTAGGGGGCGAGGACGAGCCAGTTGTCGACGGAGTTCCCGAAGGTTCCGTGGACGAGGATCACGGGGCGCGGGTGGGCGGCGGAGGGCTTGCAGGAGTAGTCGTTCCAGCCGCTCGTGGCGGCGGCGGCCTCCCCCGCGGAGGGGGCCGCCACCGCGGCGGCCGAGGGGCCGGCGAGGGCGGCGACGGCGAGGAGCAGGGCGGCGAGGGTTCTCCGCGCACGTGGGGCTCGCGGCGTACGGGTCCAGGGCAGCATCGTGGGATCTCCTTGCGGCTCAGGGAGTTGCGATGTGGGGGTTCGCCCTGTGGCCCGGACCACAAGCTTTATGTGCTCATGTCAAATTACGCGCGAGTAGGTTCGCGGGGGAAGTTACGCGTCGGTAAAAACTGCTCCACCGCCGACATGGCGTCGGCCCCGTGCGCCGACACGGCTTTCCCCGAACCCGCGTGCCGATCAGCCGGAAGCGTCGCCCAGGGGCCAGCTCGAACCGCACGTACGGCCCCCGGCGCTCGGCCCACAGCCCTCACCTGCCGGGACGGGCGCGGGAGGCCTGACACCGGGGCCGCCCGGCACGGCGGACGCGGACTCCGGCGATCAGCCGCTCCAGGAGGGCGGGGCCTCAGGGCGACGAGGGGGGCGCCGCCTCCGGCAGCCCCCGCCGGGCGTCAGCCCACGGACGCGTCCCGCACCACCCCCTCGGCCTTCCGCGCCAGCCCCTACTCCCGCTCGGCCGTCCGCGCCTGCTTCTTCCGGGCACGGTAGGCCGCTGCCTTCAGCCGGTTCCCGCAGGAATCCATGCCGCACCACTGCCGGCGCGTGCCGCGTGACCGGTCGACGTAGACACGGGTGCAGGCAGCGTTGCCGCACTCCTTCAGCAGCGGCACTTCCGGCCCGCCCAGGACCTCGACGGCGTGACGCGCCACGAGGGACAACGCCTCCTCCTGCGTCGCGTCCACCCGGCGTCGCCCCGCCGGGGTGAGCCGGAGTGCCGGAGCGGCCGTACCGGCCGCCGCGTTCACCACGGCCAGCGCCTCCGCGTCGAAGGGTCCGCCCGCGAGCCGGGCCGCGACCAGCGCGTACACCGCTTCCCGGACCGCGGTCGCCCGTTCCACGTGGGAGGCGTCGGCCGGAGCGACCGTGTCGACGAGGCCGGATTCGAGATACCAGGCGTCCAGCCGGTCCGGCGACGCCAGCATCTCGAACCGGGCGGACCGGCGTGCGCGCAGCGTGGCGACGAAGTCGAGCGCCGGGTTTCCGCAGAGAAAGACATGCCCCAGGTTCACATCACCATCCTGGCAGGTGACTCCCGCCACCCACAAGCACGTGCCACCCGGTCCGGCCGGGGCGGACGCCGCCCGCACCGGGTGGCGAAGGTCATGCGTGACGGCGGGAACGGACACCGGAAAGAGCTCTCGGGCCCAAGTCCCCGACCGTGCGACGGGGGTGACGGTCCGGCAGCTCGCCACGCCGCCATTTGTTCGATTATTTCCGCACCGACCGGCCCTTTACCAGCTCGCCGACCAGGGGCGAGGGAGTTAAGGTAATCGAACGAACGTACGAGGAACGTATCGGGCAAAGATCAGAAATGGGGTGGCGGAATGGAGGTGCGGCATGGCGGGCTTCGCCCATCTGCACGTCGCGTCCGGTTACTCCGCCCGCTACGGCGCCGCCCACCCCGAGCATCTCGCCCGTCGGGCGGCCGAACTCGGCATGCCGGATCTCGCGCTCACCGACCGGTCCACCGTGACCGGTGCTGTTCGATTCGCTCGGGCCTGCGCCCGGGAAGGGGTACGGCCGGTCTTCGGCATCGACCTCGCGGTGGAGGCCCTCGCTCCGCCGCCTCCGGCCGAGCGTCCGCGCACCCCCGCGCGCGGGGGCTCCCACGTCGTCGAACCGCCGCTGCGCGTCGTCCTGCTCGCCCAGGACCGGGCCGGCTGGGCGCGGCTCTGCCGCATCACCTCGGCGGCCCACGCCGGGGCGGTGTCAGGCACCGCGCCGGTGGTGCCGTGGGCGGCCCTGCGTGAGCACGGCGGTCCCGGGCTGACCGTGCTGCTGGGCCCGCTGTCGGAACCGGTACGGGCGCTGGCGGCGGGCCGCGAGGACGTCGCGGTGAAACTGCTGGCACCGTGGCGGCAGATCTTCGGCAGCGGGCTGAGGCTGGAGACCGTGGCGTACCAGCGGGCCGGTACGGGCCCGGGGTCGCTGCGGCTGGCCGCCCGTACGCTGGCGCTGGCCGACCGTACCGGCGTCACCGCCGTGCTCTCCAACGCGGTCCGCTACGCCGACCCCGCCCAGCACCGCCTGGCCGACGTGCTGGACGCCGCACGGCTGCTGCGCCCCGTGGACCGGCGCCGGCTGGACAGCGGACAGCGCTGGCTCAAGGGCGAGGGCGCCATGGTCGCCGTCGCCCGCGCGATCGCCGCGTCCGCCGGGCTCGACGACCGCCGGGCGCGCCGGCTGCTGGCGGACACCGCCGCGACGTCCGCGGGGTGCGTCCTCGACCCGGAGGCGGACCTCGGGCTCGGGAGGCGCCACTTCCCGGAGGCGTCCCTGTTCGGCGCCGGGCCGGACGCCGGTGGCGCCGCCCGGCTGCTGCGCGAGCGCTCCGAGGCGGGCCTGGTCCGCCGGGGTCTGGACCGTGACGCGGACGCCCGGGAGCGGCTGGAGATGGAGCTCGGGGTGATCAACAGGCTGGGGTACGACTCGTACTTCCTCGCCGTCGGCCAGGTGGTGGCGGACATCCGCGAGCTGGGCATCCGGGTCGCGGCCCGGGGTTCCGGCGCGGGCTCGATGGTCTGCCACACCCTGGACATCGCCACCGCCAACCCGCTGGAGCACCGGCTGCTGTTCGAACGCTTCCTCAGCGAGCGGCGCACGTCGCTCCCGGACATCGACATCGACGTGGAGTCGGCGCGGCGGCTGGAGTGCTACGACGCGATTTTCGCCCGGTTCGGCAAGGAACGGGTCTCGGTCACCGCGATGCCCGAGACCTACCGGGCCCGCAGGGCGCTGCGGGACACCGGTCTCGCGCTCGGCATCGCGCCGGACGAGGTCGACCGGATCGCCAAGAGCTTCCCGCACCTGCGCGCCTCGGACATCACGAGCGCCCTCGCCGAACTGCCCGAGCTGCGCGCCCTGGCGTCGCGGGCGAAGCGGTACGGGCCGCTGTGGGAGCTCGCCGAAGGGCTCGACTCCCTGGTGCACGGCATGGCCATGCACCCGTGCGGGGTGATCATCAGCGACGCGAGCCTGCTGGACCGGCTGCCGGTGCAGCCCACCCCGCAGGGCGACTACCCCATGGCCATGGCCGCGAAGGAGGAAGTGGAGGCGCTGGGCAACATCAAGCTCGACGTGCTCGGGGTACGGATGCAGTCCGCGATGGCCCACGCCGTCGACGAGATCGAACGCGCGACCGGCGACCGGATCGACCTGGACGACCCGGAGCAGGTGCCGCTCGACGACGTCTTCGCGTTCAAGCTCATCCAGCAGAGCGAGACGATCGGGCTGTTCCAGCTCGAATCGCCCGGCCAGCAGGATCTGCTCTCCCGCCTCCAGCCGCGCAACCCGCAAGACGTCATCGCCGACATCAGCCTCTTCCGCCCGGGACCGGTCGCCGGAGGCATGCCCGAGCGGTACGTCGCCGCGCGGCACGGAAAGGCCCCCGCCTACGCCCACCCCGACCTCGAACCGGTGCTCGCCGACACCTACGGGGTCACCATCTGGCACGAGCAGATCATCGAGACCCTCTCCGTGATGACCGGCTGCGACCGGGCGGCGGCCGAGGTGGCCCGCCGGGCGCTCGGCGACCGCAAGCGGCTGCCCGCCATCGGCAGGTGGTTCCACGACCGCGCGTCGGCCCGGGGGTACGGCCCCGAGGTCCGCGCGAAGGTGTGGGCGACGGTGGAGGCGTTCGGCGCCTACGGTTTCTGCCGCGCACACGCGGTGGCATTCGCCGTACCGGCCCTGCAGAGCGCCTGGCTCAAGGCGCACCACCCCGCGTTCCTCCTCGCCGGGCTGCTCGAACACGACCCCGGGATGTGGCCCGGGCGCGTCATCGTCGCCGACGCCCGCCGCCGGGGCGTGCCCGTACTGCCCGTGGACGTCAACCGCTCCCGTACCCGGTACGTGGTGGAGCGGACCGGTGACGAACGGTGGGGGGTGCGGCTCGCGCTGTCCTCCGTACGCGGCATCACCGAGGACGAGTGTGCCCGGATCGAGGCCGGTGGGCCCTACGACTCGCTGTCGGACTTCTGGCAGCGGGCCCGCCCCAGTCGGCCACTGGCGGAACGCCTGGTCGAGATCGGCGCGTTCGCCGGGCTCGGCGAGGGCTCGCTCACCCGGCGGGACCTGCTGCTGCACGTCGCCGAACTGCACCGGCAGTCCCGCACCCGGTCCGCGGGCGACGGCCAGCTCGCCCTCCACGCGGGCGCGGCGGGCGCGGCGGAACCGAGCGGTCTGCCGGAGATGACCGGCCGTGAGGCGCTGGACGCGGAGCTGAACACGCTGGGCATCGATGTGTCCCGGCACCTCATGGAGCACCACCACCGGCTGCTGCGGGAGATCGGCGCGACGGACGCCGCGCACCTGGCCGACGTGCGCCAGGGGCAGCAGGTCCTGGTGGCCGGGGTGCGGGCCTCCACGCAGACCCCGCCGATCGCCAGCGGCAAGCGGATCATCTTCGTCACCCTGGAGGACGGCTCGGGCATGGTCGACCTGGTCTTCTTCGAGGACTCCCACCCGGCGTGCGCGCACACCGTCTTCCACAGCGGGCTGCTGCTGGTGCGCGGCACCGTGCAGGTGCGCGGCAACCGGCGCTCCGTGGTCGGCACCATGGCCTGGGACCTGGACCGGATCGCGGCGGCCCGCCGGGACGAGGGTCCCGCCGCCGCGATCGCGCTGCTCGGCGGGGAGCGCCCGCACCCCACGCCCGCACAGCCTGGGCGCACTCTGGCCAACGGCACCTCGGGCGCCCGGCTCCACCCGTACGCCGACCTCCAGCCGGCCGGCAGCCGCTCGGCCGACCTGCGCAAGCTCGGCCACACCAGCCAGGGGAGCGCGGGATGACGGACCCCCGCCCGGCACGCCGCCGCCACATCGCGCATCTGCGCCTGTACGCGCTGCCGGACGAGGAGCGGTACGCCGACATCGTGGAGCTGATGTCCGGCATCACCCCGCATGTCCAGGCCGTCCCGCTCGACGCCGTGCAGCTGGATCTGACCTCGGCGCTGCGCTACTTCGGTGTGCCCCCGTACGACCTGGTCCAGCTGGTCAGGCTCCGCCTGTTCGCCCTGTACGGGATCGAGTGCGGGGCGGGGCTCGCCGGCAACCGCATGCTGGCCGCCATGGCGGCCGACGCGTCCGGGCCCGGTGAGACCACGGAGGTCCCCGGCGACCGGGCGGACTCCTGGCTGCGCCCCCGCCCGGTCACCGCGCTGCCCGGCATCGGCCGCGCCACGGCGACCACGCTGGGGCGGTACGGCGTGCACACCATCGGTCAGATCGCCGACCTGCCGCCGCTGACCCTCCAGCGTCTGCTCGGCGCCGGTCCCGCCCGGCTGCTGGCCGAGCGCGCGCACGGCCGCGACCCCCGCCCGGTCGTGCGCGAGGAACCTGCCGCCCATCTCGCCGTCGACCTGGTGCTCGACCGGGACTGCCTCGATCCTGGACTGCACCACCGGGCGGTCCTGGGGCTGGCCGAACGGCTGGGCCTGCGCCTGCGCGCCGGGCACCAGGTCGCCGGACGGCTGACGCTCACCGTGCGGTACGCCGACCGGACGTCCAGCACCCGGACCCGTACCTGTGCCGAACCCACCGGCCACTCCCCCCTCCTCGCCGCCGCCGCGCTGGGGCTGCTGGACTCGCTCGGCCTGCAACGTGCCCGGGTACGCGCCTACACCCTGCGTGCGGACGCCCTCTCGCCCGCCGAGGACGCCCCGCGCCAGCTCTCCCTGGACCCGGTCGACGACCGGTCCCGCGCCGCCGAGGCCGCCTCGGACCGGGCCCGCCGGCGTTTCGGTGCCGGGGCCGTACGGCCCGCGAGCCTGGCCCCCGCACCGCGCGGACACCCGCCCGCCGCGTGACGGCCGGGCCGTCCCCTTGCGCCATTCGGCCCGCACCGCCTGCGCGAAGTGCCGGTCGGATCGAGCGTGGGGGCATGAACTTCGCCGGAGAGGTCAGACAGGCCGTCACGCCCCGGGCCGCCCTGTTGGTCCTGGGCGTACTGGTCCTCCAACTGCTTTTCATCGCCTCCTACGTGGGCGCGCTGCACCGGCCGGTGCCGACCGACGTCCCCTTCGGCGTCGTGGCGCCCCCGCAGGCGTCCCAGCAGCTGGTCACCGATCTGGACGGGCTCCCGGGCGGCCCGCTCGACCCGCGCACCGTCGACGACGCAGCCGAGGCACGCCGGCAGATCATGAACCGTGAGATCGACGGCGCCCTGGTGGTGAACCCGACCGGCACGACCGACACCCTGTTCGTCGCCTCCGGCGGCGGCTCCGCCCTCGCCACCTCCCTGGAGAAGATCACCACCGCGGCCGTGGCCCAACAGCGGCGCACCGTGCGGACCGTCGACCTGGCCCCTGCTTCCTCCGACGACTTCGACGGGCTCTCGTCGTTCTACCTGGTCGTCGGCTGGTGCGTGGGCGGCTATCTCTGCGCCTCGATCCTCGCGATCAGCGCGGGCTCCCGGCCGGCCAATCTCCGGCGCGCGCTCATCCGCACCCTGGTCATGGCGGTGTACTCGGTGCTGGGCGGCATCGGCGGCGCGATCATCGTCGGCCCCGTCCTCGGCGCGCTGCCCGGCAGCCTCTGGGGACTGGCGGGGCTGGGCGCGCTGGTCGTCTTCGCCACCGGCATGATCACCCTCGCCCTGCAGGCGCTGACCGGCATCGTCGGCATCGGGCTGGCCGTCCTGATCATCGTGATCGCGGGCAACCCGAGCGCGGGCGGCGCCTTCCCGCTGCCGATGCTGCCGGACTTCTGGCGCGCGATCGGCCCGGCCCTCCCCCCGGGCGCCGGCACCTGGGTCGCCCGTTCGATCGCCTACTTCCGGGGCAACGCGGTCACCGGTTCCCTGCTGGTCCTCTCCGCCTGGGCGGTGGCCGGTACGGCCCTGACCCTGCTGCTCTCCCTGCGCCACAAGCGGAGACACGCCGCCGGAACCGGCGGAACCGATGGGAACGCCGGCACGCCGCGTCCGTCACCCGGCACCTCAGGAAGCACGGGAACCCCTCCAGGGGGCGCACACACCGCGTGACCCCGTTTCTCTCCCAACAGGTAGTGCGCATAACGCCTTTGATGACCCATCATCGAAATGAGGCAGCACGCACCGGGCGCACACGCCCGGGCCGGCCGGGGACTTGAGGAGGTACGGGTGCGCAATCGGGTGCGCGTGACGGACGGACGTCACCTGATCGTGGAGCGTCAGGGGGATCTGCACGGAAGACCGGTCTTCCTGCTGCACGGCACCCCGGGCAGCCGGCTCGGGCCCGCTCCGCGCGGCATGGTCATGTACCAGCGCCAGACCCAGCTCATCACCTACGACCGGCCCGGCTACGGCGAGTCCGACCGGCATCCGGGCCGCCGCGTGAGCGACGTCGTCGAGGACGTACGGGCCATCGCCGACGCTCTCGGCCTGGAACGGTTCGCCGTGGTGGGCCGTTCCGGCGGCGCCCCGCACGCCCTGGCCTGCGCGGCGCTGATGCCCGACCGGGTGACCAGGGCGGCCGCTCTGGTCACCCTGGCCCCCTGGGACGCACCGGGGCTCGACTGGTTCGAGGGGATGGCCGCCTCCAACGTGCTGGCGTACTCCACCGCGGCGGCCGACCCGGACGGCCTCACGGAATCCTTCATCGTCCGTTCCGCCGAGATCCGGGTCGACCCGGTACGGCTCCTGGACGATCTGCGGCGCGAACTCACCGACTCCGACCGGGTGGTGGTGAACGACGCGGGCATCCGCTCGCTGCTGCTGCGCAACTACAGCGAGGGCCTGCGGACTTCGGCGTACGGCTGGATCGACGACGCCCTCGCGTTCAGCAAGCCGTGGGGCTTCGACCCGGCCGACATCACCTGCCCGGTGATGCTCTGGCACGGCGAGAAGGACGTCTTCTCACCGGCCAGCCACTCCCGTTGGCTGGGGGGAAGAATTCCCGGCGCGACCACCGTGCTCGAGCCGAGCGCGGCCCACTTCGACGCCCTGTCGGTGCTCCCGCGGGTCCTGAACTGGCTCCTGGACGAACGCGAGTCCAGCGTGGGCTCGATGAACTGAGCCGCACCAGCGGACTTTTCGACGTCCGGTAAGGGTGGCCCACCCCCGTGGTGGCCCACCCTTACCGTGCGCTCAGACCTGGATCGGCTCCAGCTCCCGCTCGAACCTTCTCCCGTCCCGTGCGATCCGCGTCATCGGATGATCGTCACCGAGCTGCCGGGCCAGCTCGGTGACGATCCTCGTCCGCACCTTCTGGGCCTCGTCCCGGCGGCCGAGGTCTTCCAGCGTGACCGCCATGTTCCCCACCATGGCCAGCGTCTCCGGATGCTGCGCCCCGAGTGCCTCCGCGAGCTGCCCGGCGAGGAACTGCTCCGTCTCCAGTACGAGCTCCTCGTCCCCGAGCGCCGCGGTCGCGTTCGCCAGGTTCATCACGCAGAAGAGCGTGTGCGGGTGTTCCCTGCCGAACAGCTCCCGCATCAGGTCGACGACCCGCCGGGACGTCCTGGCCGCCTCCTCCGCCTCCCCCGAGCCGAGCAGGTAGACGGCCAGGTTGTTCTGCGCGGCCAGGGTGTACGGGTGCCTCTCGCCCGGCACCAGCAGGTACTGGTCGACCACCTCTCTCGCCGCGTCCCTCGCCTGGACCGATTCGCCGATCGCGTAGAAGTCGGCCGCCAGGTTCAGGTCGCAGGCCAGCGACTCCGGGTTGACCGAGGTGTACTTCGCCCGGTACCTGGCACGGGTGGCCAGCGTCAGCCTGCGGGCGTCCTCCAGCTGCCCCGCCCGGCGCAGTGCCACCGCGAGCGCCTTGGCGGCGGAGAGCGTGCCGGGGAAGGAGGGGCCGAGAGTCCTCTTGTAGCTGTCGTACGTGCGGCTGAGCAGCGCCACCGAGTCCTCGTACCGGCCGACGTCGCGCAGGTCGCGAGCAAGGCTCACGGCGGAGGACAGACTGTACGGATGCTCCGCCCCGAGCACCTCGCTGCGCCGGTCGTACACCTCCTGGTCGATCTCCCTCGCCCGGGAGTACTGCCCGACCAGGCGCAGGTTGAGCGCCAGGTTGTTCGCCGCCGCGAGTGTCCTCGGGTGCCCCTCGTGGAATATCTCGCCGAAGCCTTCACGGGCCTCGGTGGCCAGCTCGATCGCCCGGCCGTACTCCCCCAGCATGCCGAGGTCGGTCGCCAGACTGCTCGTGGTCATGTAGGTGTGGGGGTGCTCAGCACCCAGGATGTCGCGCTGCCGCTGGAGGGTGACCTCGTCGAGCTCCTTGGCCTCCACGTAACGCCCGCGCGAGCGGAAGATGTTGGAGATGTGGAAGCAGAGATAGAGGTACTGGATGTCCTCCTTTCCCAGCGTCTGGGCCCAGGTGGCGCGGAGTTCGGCGCCCAGCGCACCCGCCGTGCGGACGTCCCCGCGCTTCCAGAGGTAGCGGACGCGGTCGATCAGCAGCCTGCGGGTCTCCGGCTCCCCGCAGTGACGGGCCCCGGACGGCCCCAGGTGCGGCCAGATGGTGGCGAACCGCGCCCAGTTCTCCGGGTTGTCGATCGGCTCGTCGTCGTCCGGCCGGGCCCCCGCCAGGACGCGGTGGACCACGTGCCGGGCCTCCCGCTGCTCCTCCTCGCTGAGCTGGGCCTTGATGACGGCCTGCACCAGCCGGTGCACCTGGATCGAGTTGGAGACCTGGTCGACCTTGGCGAGCGCGAAACGGCCGATCTCCCGGATGACCCTTCCGAGAACGAGCTTCTCCTGGAGGGAGGAGTCGTACGGCTTCAGCGCCTCGATCATCTCCTTGCTGTACAGGAGGTTCGCGTTGATCGGCTCGGGCGCGAAGAAGGCGCAGAGCTGGAGCAGCCGCACCGCCGCGGGCGACCGTTCCTTGAGCCGCTCGATGGAGACGTTCCAGGTGGCTGCCACGGGTTCCGGGTAGCCGGCGGGCTGGTTGAGGGACAGCACCTGGGCGGCCTGCTCCGCGAGCTGGTCGAGATAGGTGTCGACGGGGGTCGCCGTCTCCGCGATCCAGGCAGCGGCCTGTTCGACGGCGAGTGGCAGGTCGCCGACCGCCGTGGCCACCCGGGCGGCGTCGTCCTGGCTGAGACCGGGGGCTCGGCGGCGGAGGTGTTCGACGGACTCCTCGCGCAGGAAGACGTCGACGGGCAGCGCGTCGCCGTGCTGCGACCAGGTCTGGTTCCGGGACGTCACCAGGATGTGGCCGGAGCCGCCCTGGGGAAAGTAGCGCCTGATCCGCTCGGGGTCGTCCGCGTTGTCGAAGACCAGCAGCCACCGGTCGGAGGGCACTCCCCGGCGCAGCAGGTCGACCGCTTCCTTGGATGCTGCCGCCATGTCGTCGCCGCCCTGCGCTCCCAGCCGGGAGGCGAGTTCCGCGAGTCCGGCGACCACGTCGTCGGTCTGTTCGGAGGCGATCCACCACACCAGGTCGTAGTCGGCCATGAAGCGGTGCACGTACTCCAGCGCCACCTGTGTCTTGCCGACGCCGCCGAGGCCGTACAGGGTCTGCGGCTGGGGAAGTACCACCGCCATGCCGCCGCCGAGCTGGTCGCGCATGCGTTCCAGCACCAGGGAGCGGCCGGTGAATCCGGGGTTGCGCGGCGGGGCGTTCCAGATCTTCGGGACCGTGCCGGGGAATCTGGGCCCCGGTGCCGCCCCGTCGACCAGTTGCGTCGGGCGGTCCAGAGCGCGGAGCAGGGCGGCCACGGCATGGGTTTCGTCGAGCCGGAAGAGGTCCACCGGGTTGCGGTCGATGTAGGAGGAGGTGAGCCGGACGTCTCCGACGCGGAACAGGATCTGGCGTCGTCCGCCGCCCTGGTCCTCGGCGGCGGCCCGCTGCCACAGTTCGGTGGCGCGCTGGGACTTGAGGTAGGCGCTGGAGAGCAGCACGACGGTGCGGGCGGCGGTGTCCGGCGCGGTGGTGGGCGGTTCCCGGTCCTCCCGCTCGGTGGAGACGTCACGCGGCACGACACGGAAGCCGGCCCGGGTCAGGACTGATTCGATCCAGTCCGCCCACATCCGGTTCTCCGCGACGTAGTTGAGGAAGATGTCGGCGGGGAGCGTGGGCCGGCGCCGGGTGAAGGCGTCGCGGATGCGCAGCCGGACGTCCTCCGCGACCGCCGGCATGGCGGTGACCTCCCGGTCGGTGATGACCGTCACGAGCCGCTCGAACGCGGAGAGCAGCGAGTTGGAGAGTCCGGCTTCGTCGCCGAAGGTCGCGAGAGTCTCCTCGTACGCGTAGTAGGGGCGGTACGGGATCTCCACCGCGCCCCAGTAGGCGGTGAGTTCGTCGCCGGACAGGTCACGCGGCAGTCGGTCGAACTTGAAGCGGGCGAGGGCCCGTCCGGCATCGGCCTTCTCCTTCTCGCCCTCGTCGATGCGCATCGGGACGGGGTAGATGGCGATCGGGCGCCCCGTGTAGCGCTCGGCCATCTGGCGTGCCACGGAGGCGGCTCCGTCGATGGACTGGTCGCTGAGGGTGAAGCAGTCCACCAGCACGTCGGGGAGGTGGACGGTGCAGATGTCGGCGATGTCGCTGAGACCGGTGCGGCTGTCGATGAGGACGTAGTCGTAGTTGGCCTTCATGTCGTCGCGCAGGGCGTCGAAGAAGTTCCCGCCGCCGAGCCGGTCGTAGAAGTTGTCCCAGTCGAACGTGGAGACGGCGGCGGAGTACTCACGGTTCTGGCGCCCGGCCGAGACGAAGTCGAGCGTGCCTCCCCTGGGGAACTCCCAGCCGAGCGCCTCCGGTGTCAGGGAGACGGCGTGCTGCTGGATGCGCGCGTAGTCGCGGTGCCAGTCGTCGGGGCGCTGTACGGGGCTGGTGGCGGCCCAGGCGTAGTCGGTGATGAGGTCGATGACGCCCGTGGTGGCGCCGAGCGTGGAGGGGTCGAGGAAGGGGTGGAAGAACCGGTGCAGGCCCGGTGCCTCCAGGTCCCAGTCGACGGCCAGTACCCGCTTGCCGTTGGCGGCCAGGATCCAGGCGGTGTTGGCCAGGGCCATGGTGCGCCCCGTGCCCCCCTTGTACGAGTAGAAAGTGACGATCCGCCCGTCACGACCGGCTGTCATACGTCCTCCGCTTGCGTCCCAGGGTGGAGCGTGTCGGGTATGAACTGTGTGTTGCCCATGGGGCCCGTCAGTCGGGTGCGTTCACTGTGCCCGCCACCGCTGCCGGGCGGATAGACGGTCGCGTTGCGCAGATACTGCTGCGCGGCGACTTCGACGACCTGGGGCAGGATCTGGCCGAACGCCTCCATGCTGGGCACTCCTTTGGCCGCGACGCGGCAGAACGCGCGCCCCTGGCTCATCTTGACGGGCAGGGTCCGTTCGAGGATCGCCGTGAGTTCCGCCTCCGCGTCCGGGCTCTGCGGGTCGTCCCGGTTCCATGGCACCACCAGGATCACCCAGGGTCTGTTCTCGGCGTCGAACGCGGCGAGCCTGCGGCGGCGGTCCTCGTCCTGGAGCGCCCATCGGTCGAGTATGAGGATCTCCGGTGTGAGGGGCGCCCGCTTGTCCTCGGACTGGCCGGTGTCCTCGTCGAACGATCCGATCACGGCTTGGTAGTTGAGCGAGCGGACGAGTTCTTCGGTGACGTACGCCAGCGGGCGCGCGGCGGCCGGATGGTAGGGGTTCCAGTCCTGCGGGTTGTCGCCGTAGTAGGCCGTGTCCCGCCCGGGCGGCAGATCGTGGCGAGTGGGTGCGGCGATGGTGATCCGCATCGGCTTCGGTGCTCCCGCTCCGCTGCTGCGGGAGCCGAAGGCGCTGGGGGCGAGGCGGTAGTCGACGGGTCTCCCGGTGTCGATCCGCACGGTGTCGGCGACGGTGACTATGCGCTTGGCCAGTTCGTAGACGGCTCGTTCGTACTCCTGGGCGAAGAGCCTGAGCTTGATCAGCCCGTAGAGCCCGTCGCTGACGTAGCGTTCCCCGAAGTCCCGGTGGTTGAACTGGATCCGCTCGGCGGAGCCGGGTAACTGACTGGGCGGCACCGGCACCCAGAGCGCCGGGACGATGGCCTCGGCCGACTGGTTGGATCGGGCGCGATGGTGGATCGCGCGCTGTTCGAAGGCGTACCACTCCTTGCCGCACATCTCACTGGCGAAGTAGCGCGGCGAGAACAGCGGAACGAAGACCCTGCAGGTGGCGAGCACCGAGCCGAGCCGTTCCGACCAGCCCTCGCCGGATCGTATTTCCCGGTCCATGAAGCCCGCGGGCGTGCCCGCGGGAAGATCGGTCATGGCCATCACATGGCCGCAGAGATCTTGGAAAAGGCGTTCGACCCACATATCGGGGTCCGTTCCACCGCCGTACCCCGGTGTGTGCGCGTAACTGAGGAAGAAGTACGGCCGATGATCCGACGCTCGCTGTTGCATCATGCGTGCACACGACCCCCGTCCTGTGTGAGCACCCACATCCGATGCTACGGAGTGAATGCGAGCGAATTCATCATTCCGGAGCGGACCGCTCTTCACTCCTCTGATCTTCGGTCATTCATCGCCCCTTTTCAGTCATCTCCCCAGTAGGACCGATCACTTACCTTCTTGATCGAAGATTGTCCTGGGGTAGTTGTTCCCGCTTGTCCCCTGTGTACCGCTGAGCTCTTTTCGGAGCACGTCCAACAGTCGTTTTCCGTGAACGGTAGGTTCGGGGGCCCTTTCCAGCAGATCGAGCGCTTCCTGCACGCCTGCCGGGAATTCCGGGTCGAACAGCCCGACACCCACGCGTTCATGGGTCTCGGCCAGCAGACGGGAGAACGGAACGGCCGTCCCGTCCCAGGGCGACAGATACTCCCAGTCCCCGTCCGCCGCGTACAGGTCCGTGACGTCGCACAGGCCCCGCAGTTCACTTCTGCGGTAGGCGCGCACCATTTCGACCGCCAGTTCGCCATCCTCGGCGTCCACCCGGACTCCGAGCGCCCCATGGCCGCGTGGCCCCTCGGCCCGACCGCCGTGGATCAGCGGGGTGATGGTGGTCACCGCCTCCGCCATGGCGTCGGCCACCGCCGGGGCCACCGTCTCGATCCGGGCCCAGGCACGGAGGACGGCCTCGCCGAAGGTGTGGAAGGCCTCGGACTCCAGACGGGCCGCCGCCGGCGCCGCGTGGCAGTCCCGGTACGGGTCGAGATCGTCGACGGCCCAGCCGGAACGCCCGGCCACGGCGAGCCGGCGGACCGGGCGCCAGTCACCGTCGTCCGGCTTCCCGAGACCGACGTGCAGCTCCTCACCGCTCTCGCGTTCCACCACGAACCCCCCGGCCTCGCCCCGGACGAGGACCGTCCCGTGGTCGTCCGCATCGCCGAGCGTCAGCTCTCCGAGCGTGGGAAGGAAGAGCTTGCCTCGCCGGTAGCTCACCGGCACCGGGTCCGTCAGACCGGCCAGCAGCGTCCCCGCGGCCGCGTACGAGGTGAGTACCGATGCTTGCGCGACGGCTCGGTCCTCGTCGGTACGGAGCCCTTCCACGGTCTCCTGGAGCCAGGAACGCGCGTACGGGTGGGCGAGCACGCGGTCGAGACCGGCGATCCCCGCGTCCGACGCCTCCAAGGCGCCCGCCTGCTCCCACCCCCGCAGCCACGGCTCGCCCCCGAGCCCGCCGAGCAGGGCGTGGAGGCCGGCCAGCAGCGTGCGTGTGAGTTCGTGCTGCTCGGCGGCCGCCCCGGCCGGGCCGGACAGAGCGGGAGAGACGAGGGCGGACGCCGTACGCTCCTCGATCCCGCGCACCAGGGCTTCGAGATCCGCGCAGTACACGGACGGATTGTCGAACTCGTTGGAGGAGCGATAGCGGTGGGTGTAGAGCCCGCCACCGCACGAACGTACGACGGGGCAACTGCGGCAGTCCTCGCTGACGCCCGTCAGGCCGAGCTGGCGAGCCCGCACCCCCGGGTGGGCCGCCACCTGGTCGAAGGAGTGGGTGAAGACGTCGAAGCCGGTGGCAGCGGCACCCTCGTACGCGCTCTTGAGCGAGTCCACCTGTTCGAGTTGGCCGTCCGTCTCCACGACGACCAGGTCGGTGGGGGCCAGCCCGAGCGATTCGGTGAGACTCGGTCCGCCCCCCAGGGTGGACACCACGGAGGAGAACAGACGGACCGGCACCGGGCGCCCCTGCTCCTGCCAGCGGTCGAAGATCGCGAGGAGCCAGTCGGCGTAGGCGGTGGGTGACCCGTCGGGGCGCGGCGGCGGATCGTCCCAGGTGGCGTGAGGAAGGAGGAAATCGATGAGCGGAGGCTCGAGTTCGGTCAGGGCGTCGAGCACCGCGTGCGGGTCGTTGGCGATGTCGATCGTGCAGAGGAGGCCCAGGTTCAGGTGGCGATAGCGGTCCTGCCGGAGCAGCTCCACGGCCTTGAGCACGAGCGGATGACTGCTTCGACCGTCGGCGAATCGACGGTGCCGGTCGTTGGCCGCCCGGTCGCCGTCGAGGGAGATGCCCACCTTGACGCCGAACTCGTCGAAGAGATCCAGATACCGCGGACTGAGCTGAAGACCATTGGTGTGGATGCGGAGATCCAGTTCGGCGACGCCCGCGAGCGCGGAGCCGAACTCCTCGCAGACGCGGCGCAAGCGCGCGGGGCCCGCGAGTAGCGGCTCCCCTCCGTGCAGGATCACTGACACGGAGGGCAGTGCATGTGTCCTGGCGTGCTCAGCCAACCGCTGAGCCGTCCGCTGAATCACCTGGTCAGAGATCGTCTTGGGGCGGGTTCGCCAACTCTGGTCAGCATGTTCATAGACATAGCAATGATCACAGGCAAGATCGCACCTGCTGTGAACCTTCAGAACGATTTCACGGAATGGGACCGGGGGTCCTGTCATTCCGTCATTCTAGCCATCGGCACCAGGTGCGTCGGCCGTACGTGGATGACGAACTGTCACGACACGTCCCCGGGTGAACTCCGGATCAGAGCGAAGAGTTGAACGTCGATGCCTTGTTCGGGCGACCGCCGGAAACCGTGACGATCCGCCCGAGCTTTTCGGCGGCGTCGCCACCGGCGATCTCGATCTTGGAGAGCGGCACACGGCTGGTCTTCGCGGTGGCGAAGGAGGAGGGGAATGCGTAGGTCTTCACGGCCGTCCTTGAGTGGCTCGTTCCGGACATGGAAACAGCACCGGCCAGCTGCACCATTGCAGTGTCCGGCGTCACGACTTTACTCTCAGATTCTCGACGAGCACATCTTCACAGACATGTGTACCCCCATCGGGGGGCGGAAGTTACCCGAATGGGCGGAACGGGCCATTCCATCAGCAGGATTCCCCCTGTTTTGACCAAGGAGCGGACATGACGGCGATTCCTGAACCCCTGCGGAGCATGGTCTTCAGGAATGCCGACCTGCCCGAACTCTTCCACCGCACCGACGCCGTCGCGGTCGCCCGGCAGCGGGAGGCGACCAACACGAACCGCGCGCAGCTGGCCCTCCTCGTCCTCGGCGCGGTGCCGGCCGCCCTGCCGTGGAGCGTGGAGGTCGGGGACTCGCTCCAACTGCTGGACTTACTCGGGGCACTGGCCTACGCCAGTGTTCTGGTCATCACCTTCCTCGCCTCGCACCGCAAAGCAAAGTCGCATTGGCAACTCAACCGCTCCGCAGCGGAGTTCATCAAGTCGAACTGCTGGCGATACGCCGTGCACGGCTCACCGTTCGACACCACGACGCAGCATCCCGAGGCGGTCTTCGCCAGCAGGCTGGAAGAGGGTCTCCAGGAACTGCGGAAGGCCGGGTGGGACGACCCCCGCGACGGCCTCGACGGGCCGGACGGCGGCCTCATCACCGACTCCATGCGGGAGTTGCGGGACAAGGCGTACACGGTGCGCAAGGAGACGTACATCCGGGACCGGCTCATCGAGCAGCGGCGCTGGTACCGGAGACGGCAGCTGGTCTCCCGGCGGGGTGCGCTGGTCTGGTCGGGCACGGTGGCGGCGCTGACGGTGCCGGCGTTGGCCCTCTGCCTGTCGCAGACTTTCGGGACGGGGCGGTCCTTCGGGCTGACCGGGGTGCTGTCCGCCGCCGCGGCGGGGTGCCTGGCCTGGAACGAGACGCGCCGCCACCATCCGCTGATCTCGGCCCACTCCGTGGTGGAGAAGGATCTGGAGTCGATGCAGGCGGCGATGGAGACCTCGCTCACCGAACGGCAGTGGCCGGTCGCGGTCTTCGAGACCGAGCGCATCGTCTCCCCCGAGCACACGGACTGGCTGGCCCGGCACCGTACGTGAGGCAACGTCACCCGCGCCGGTCATGCCCGCGGTCGCGGCTCGTCCCCGGTCACGACTCACGATCAGTCACGGCGCACGCCTTCGCGCCAGATCACCGTGACCGGGCGGCCCAGGGCGCGCGCGTAGGTGACGATGTCGCCGGTGCCGCCGAGCCCCCGGGCCGGGAGGCCGTCCCAGACGGCGACGAGCCGGTCGCAGTGGTCGGCGATCCAGGTGCCCGCCGCGTAGTAGGCCTCGTCCGTGGAGTGCGGGTAGTCGAGCCGGACCTCCCGCCCGGCAAGGGACTTGAGCATGAGGTAGCGCGCGAGGTCGCCCTCCTCCTCGAAGCACTTCTCGTAGTCGTCACTGGGGATCACCGCCGTCAGCCGCGCGCCGCGCGCGAGGGCGAGGCCGGCGAAGAGCTGGTCCGCCCCCACGGCGAGGCTGGAGAGCGCCTCCAGTGACTCCCCCGTCACCCGCAGCGCCTCGCACAGGCCCTCGTACACCTGGGCGTAGGCCGCCGGGGGGATGGAACGGTGTCCTGTCACTCCGATGCGATGCACGGGCCTCGACCCCCTGGGTGTCTGCAGGAGCCGGAGGGCATCCCTCCGCAAGGACATGGCGTCCGCCCCCGTCGCTCCTCCGCGTCCGACCGTGCGGCCATCATCCCGCACGGCGGGGGGCGCGCGGGAGCCCCCGTTCGAAGCGAACGGGGGCTCTGCGCGTCCGCGGAGTCACGGATTGCACCACGGGCCGGGTCCGTGGGTTCCGCCGACGCCCGTGGGCACCGGCGGAACCGTCGGATCAGAAGACACTGACTCCGTACGCGCTCAGCGCTTCGGTGACGGGCTGGAAGAAGGTCGTGCCGCCCGAGGTGCAGTCGCCGCTGCCGCCCGAGGTGAGGCCGATCGCCAGGGTGCCGGAGTAGAGCGGACCGCCGGAGTCACCGGACTCGGCGCAGACGTTGGTGCGGATCAGGCCGGAGACGACCTCCCCGTTCCCGTAGTTGACGGTGGCGTTGAGGCCGGTCACCGTGCCGCTGTGGATACCGGTGGTGGAGCCGCGACGGGTCACGGACTGACCGACGGTGGCGTTGGCCGCGCCGGTGATGTCCACGCTGCCCACGGTGCCGCTCTTGGTGACACTGCTGTTGGTGTAGGTCACCAGGCCGTAGTCGTTGCCCGGGAAGCTGGATCCCGAGGTGGTGCCGAGCGTGGTGGTGTGGGCCGAGTTGGACCACCAGGTGCCCGCGCCGTCGGTGCAGTGCCCGGCGGTCAGGAAGTAGTAGGTGCTGCCGCTGCGGACGTTGAAGCCGAGCGAGCAGCGCCAGCTGCTCGCGTAGATCGCGTCGCCGCCCGAGATCAACTTGCTGAAGGTGCCGGCCGTGCGCTCGACGCGCAGGGCGCCCGCCTCGTCTCCCGCCGTCTCCTTGATCTTCGCGATCTCGGCCTGGGTGACCGTACTGTCCACGGTGACGACGAGGCGCTTGGTGGCGGGGTCGACGCTCCAGGCGGTGCCCGGGACGTCTGCGGTGAGCACGGCGTCGCTCGCGGCGGTGAGCTGGGCGGTGCTGTACGTACCGGCCGAGTCGGCGTTGGCCGCAGGGACGGCGAGCGCCGCTACGGCGACCAGACCCGCCGCGACGGCGACGGCCCTGCTGCGTCTGGCGGTGGTGCTGAGGGGGGTGGTGCGCTTGTTCCTCACTTCGCGTTCCTCCAAAGGGGAATCAGGGGCCCGTCCGTGGGGTGGCGGACCCGTGAGGCGCAGTCAGGCGTCGGGCTTCCGACGAGTGTCCGCTATGCGGATGCCGTGTTCCTGACAAGCGCTGCTTGGGAGTATTTGGGACCGCCCGCGCGCGGCGCAAGGGCGCCTTTCGGCCGCGTGGAACGGAGAGATGCCCCGGCCCCGGCAGCGTACGGGC